>JALYTP010000360.1 GCA_030854225.1 Pseudomonadota bacterium | reverse complement strand
TTGCCGGGCAGCCCGCGCTGGCCGATTTCCATCCGATCGCCGATCATCCCTATCGCTACGACACGGTCGAGACGCGCACCATGGGAGAGACGCCCGAGCGCTTCGCCGCGCACCGCACGATCGTGTTTCACCGCGACGGCGCGGGCTGGATCGCGAGCCTGACGCTCGATTCGGTCGAGCATCCCGATACGCCGGTCGGCGCGATGTTCGCCGCGGCCAATGCCGGGCTGCTTCACCGCACGACGCGTCTGCGCCTCGACACCGCGGGTAACGTGACGGGCATCGACGACATCGACGCGCAATGGGCGGCGTTCGTCGACGGGATCGAGCACCTCGCTCTGTCCACGACACCCGCCGGCGCGCAACGTGCAAAGGCGGCGGCAGCGGCGGCGGCATCGTTGCGCGCCGCTCCTCTCGCCAAGCGAGTGTCGATCCTCGCGAGCGAGCTACCCGATATGATCGCGCGCCGCCAGCCCGGCGACGAGAGAGAGATGCCGCAGGCGGACGGCACCATCGTCACCACCACGCATTCCAGCGCCGACCTGCCCCCGGCGGCCAAGGCCCTCCCCGGTGCCACCCCAGCCACGACGCGTGGCACGATCGTGCGCGCGATGGTGCGCCGGGTCGATCCGGCCACGGGGCTGGTGCTCGAAAATCGCCGGGAGACGACGATCACCCTGCAATCGGCGCAGGCACCCACATCGCGCATCGAAAAGACGGTCATCTTGCGCCCCGAATAGGCACAGGTATTATTTTACCCGTCAGCAAACGCCCCGTTTGCTTGACTTTCGGGAAGCTCGCTAGCATTAGGCCGCACGACGGCGCCGTCCCTCGTGGGCGGCGCGCGTCGTTCAATCATATGAGGTCCAAGCTCCATGAAGGCGCTGATGAAGACCACCAAGCCGGCCAAGCCGCACGAGGTGGAGAAGAAATGGCATATCGTCGATGCCGATGGCCTGGTGGTCGGGCGCATGGCGTCGATCATCGCCAACGTCCTGCGCGGCAAGCACAAGACGAGCTTCACCCCGCACGTCGATTGCGGTGACAATGTCATCATCGTCAACGCCGACAAGGTGAAGTTCACCGGCAAGAAGCTGGCCGACAAGATCTATTACAAGCACACCGGTTATGCCGGCGGGATCAAGTCGATCACTGCGGGCAAGGTGCTCGAGGGTCGCTTCCCCGAGCGCGTGCTGGAAAAGGCGATCGAGCGGATGATCCCGCGCGGGCCGCTGGGCCGCCAGCAGATGCGCAACCTGCGCATCTTCGCCGGCACCGAGCATCCGCACGAAGCGCAGAACCCCGAGGTGCTCGACATCGCGAGCATGAACCGCAAGAACAAGGTGGGCAACTGATGGCCGACGCCAACAATTCCGATGGGCGCCAGTCGCTCGCCGATCTCGGCGCGCTGACCAGCCAGCCGGCGACCACCGGCGCTGCCGCTGCTGCCGCTCCGGCAGGCGAGGAAGCCCCGATCAACAATTCGGGCCCCAAGCCCGAGCCGATGCCGCTGCGCGAGCAGATCCTCGACAAGCAGGGCCGCGCCTACGCCACCGGTCGCCGCAAGGATGCCGTCGCGCGCGTCTGGCTCAAGCCGGGTTCGGGCAAGATCACGATCAACGGCCGCGATCAGGAAGTGTATTTCGCACGGCCCACGCTGCGTCTCGTCCTCAACCAGGTGTTCGGGGTGACCGAGCGCGAGGGCCAGTATGATGTCGTCTGTACCGTCAAGGGCGGCGGCCTGTCGGGCCAGGCGGGTGCGGTGAAGCACGGCATCAGCCAGGCGATCACCAAGTACGAGCCGATCCTGCGCGCGCCGGTCAAGGCCGCCGGGTTCCTGACCCGCGACAGCCGCACGGTCGAGCGCAAGAAATACGGTCGCGCCAAGGCCCGCCGCAGCTTCCAGTTCTCGAAGCGTTAAACGAGCTTGGAATAGCGGCGCTATTCCAAGACTCGTAGCGCCGCCCGGCGAGGCGTCACGGCGCCTCGTTCGACGTCATGGATTACTCCATGACGTTGCGGCGAAAAACACGAAAGGGGCGGCCCAGCAATAGGCCGCCCTTTTCGCTACGCCGTAACCGTCACCGGTAGCTCGGTGTCTAGCGCAACCGCCATCGTCCGGCAGATCGTCTCGATCCGCCCGTCCGCGATGCGCAGTTCGTTGAATGACGCCGGGCTGTGTCGCACCCGGCGCGAGAGCGTCCCCGCGCCGATCAATCGCACCGTCCGCCCCGCGACCGGACAGGCGATATCGTAGGGTTCGTGGATATGGCCGGTCAGCACCGCCGCCACGCCCGCGCTCGCCAATGCCGCGAGCGCTGCCGCGCCGTGGCGCGTGCCCGCCGTCTCCGGTAGCCCGGCCTTCACC
>JALYTP010000058.1 GCA_030854225.1 Pseudomonadota bacterium | reverse complement strand
CGTCTTGAGCGACATCACATGACGTTCGCGCAAGCTGTCGATCGGCGGATTGGTGACCTGGCTGAAATTCTGGCGGAAGAACTGGCTGATCAGCCGGGGCTTGTCCGAAATGACCGCCAGCGGCGTGTCGTCGCCCATCGATCCGATCGCTTCCTTAGCCCCCTCGACCATCGGCGCGAGGATCAGCTCCATATCCTCCAGCGTCTGCCCGGCGGCGATCTGGCGGCGGATCAGCTCGGTGCGGTCGAACTGCGTCACGCTGTCGACGGGGGCGGGGGGCAGGTCGCCCATCGCGATGAAATCGCCGATCATGGCGGCATAATCGTGCTCGCCGGCGATACGGTCCTTGACCTCGCGGTCGTGGAACACGCGGCCCTCGTCGAGATCGACCGCGATCATCTGCCCCGGCCCGAGCCGGCCCTTCTCGACGATGCTCGTTTCGGGCACCACCACCATGCCGCTTTCCGACCCGACGATCAGCAGCCCGTCGGTAGTGCGGGTATAGCGCAGCGGGCGCAGCGCGTTGCGGTCCATGCCCGCCACCGCCCAGCGTCCGTCTGTCATCGCCAGCGCGGCGGGGCCGTCCCACGGCTCCATCACGCTGGCGAGATAGCGGTACATGTCGAGGTGCGGCTTGGGCATTTCGCCTTTCGGGCCCCACGCCTCTGGCACCAGCATCAGTTTGGCTGTCGGCGCATCGCGGCCGGATCGGCAGATTGCCTCGAACACCGCGTCCAGCGCGGCGGTGTCGCTCGCGCCCGCCGGGATGACCGGCTTGATATCCTCCGAATGCTCGCCGAACGCGGTCGCCGCCATCTTGATCTCGTGGCTCAGCATCCAGTTCTTGTTGCCGCGGATGGTATTGATCTCGCCGTTATGCGCCAGGCATCGGAACGGCTGCGCCAGCCACCATTGCGGGAAGGTGTTGGTCGAATAACGCTGGTGGAAGATCGCGACCCGGCTCTCGAACCGCGCATCCTGCAGATCGGGGTAGAACACCGACAGCGATTCGGCGAGGAACAGGCCCTTGTAGACGATCGAGCGGCAGGACAGGCTGCAGACATAGAAACCCTGAATCTGCGCCGCGATCGCGCGCTTCTCGATCCGCCTGCGCACGAGATAGAGGTTCTTCTCGAACTCGGCCGCGCTCTGCTCGTCCGGCAGCGGCCCGGCAATCATGATCTGCTCGATTTCGGGCCGGGTCGCCTGCGCTTTCTGGCCGATTACCGACACGTCGACCGGCACCTGCCGCCAACCGTAAATGACGTATCCCGCCTCGATCACCGCGCTTTCGACAATCGTGCGACACGTTTCCTGCGCGCCGAGATCGGTGCGCGGCAGGAAGATCATCCCGACCGCAAGCCGGTTGGGCATGACGCGGTGCCCGCCCGCTGCGATCGCATCGTCGAAGAATCGCGCCGGCAGATCGACATGCAGCCCCGCACCATCGCCGGTCTTGCCATCGGCATCGACCGCGCCCCGGTGCCAGACCGCCTTCAGCGCATCGATCGCCGACTGAACCACACGGCGCGAAGGCACACCATCGGTCGCCGCGACGAGCCCGACGCCGCAGGCATCGGATTCGAACTCGGGTCGGTACATGCCTTCATGGGCGAGGCGGGTGCGTTCGGCGTCAGGAGCCATGGCCATCGCTCTTTTCAAGCGCTGTCAGATCGGTGACGAGCTTGTTCGTCTCGTCCGGCATGCGCTTCATGGACTGATTCATCAGCGCCCCCATCCATGCGGCGACATCCGGGTCCGCCATTACGGTCGGTGCCTGGACGAGATACGCCCGTCCCGTCGGCGTGGCGAAGAAGGTCGTTAAATCGCGCAATTGTTCGGTGGTGAAGCGGCGTGCGTAGGCGTGCGCCATGGCGTCGAGCATACCCGGCAAATTGTCATTGAGATCCTTGGTTTCGGCGTCGAACTGGCGCTGCATGAACTGATCGAAAACGGCTTGCGCGCGAGGATCCTTTTCCATCAACCCGGCAAGTTGGCTGTCGCTGCGCATAGCCTTGAGAATATTCTGGCTCATCGCTTTCATCATTGACGCCATCATCTGCTCGCGCGTTGCGGGCGGCATAATCTGGTCCATCAGTCCCCGCGCCATCTTCAGGCGCGTCGCATCGACGGGCGTTTGCGACGCACGCTCGGGCGATGGTGTTTGCGCGATGACGGGCGCACCGAACGTCGCCCCCAGAAATGCCGCGATCACCAGCCTTTTCATGCCGCGTTCCTCTCGCTTCCTGCCTTCGCCTTCAACCATACGTGCATGCTCGCTGCGACGTCGCGCCCGTCGCGGATCGCCCACACCACCAGGCTCGCACCACGCACGATGTCGCCGGCGGCGAATACCCCGTCGAGATTGGTCATCAACGTCTTGTTGTCGACCAGCAGCGTGCCCCAGCGCGTAACGCCGAGTTCGGGAGCACCGAACAGCTGCGGCAGATCCTCGGCGTCGAACCCGAGCGCCTTGATGACGAGATCGGCGGGCACGTCGAAGCTGCCCTGGGGATCGAGCTCGGGCATGCGGCGGCCGCTGGCATCGGGCGCGCCGAGCCGCATGCGGCTGGCCCGTATACCGCGCGCAGCGCCGCCGGTGACCGCTTCGCCCGTCGTAAACGCCTCGGGCGCGGAGAGCCAGACGAACTCCACGCCTTCTTCCTCGGCGTTGCTCACTTCGCGTTGGCTGCCGGGCATGTTCGCGCGGTCGCGGCGATAGAGGCATTTCACCGATCGGGCGCCCTGACGGACGGCGGTGCGCACGCAATCCATCGCGGTATCGCCACCGCCGATCACGACGACGTGCTTGCCCGTCGCGTCGAGGCTGCCGTCGTCGAAATCGGGCACCGCGTCGCCGAAGCCCTTGCGGTTCGACGTAGTGAGATAGTCGAGCGCTTCGACGACGCCCGCGCTGCCCGCTCCCGACGCCGTGACCGCGCGGGGCTTGTACACGCCGGTGGCGATCAGGACCGCGTCGTGCCTGGCGCGCAGTGCATCGAGGCCGGCGTCCCGGCCGACCGCAAAGCTTTCGTGGAACACGATGCCACCCGCGCGCAGCCGGTCGACACGGCGCGTGACGATGTGCTTTTCAAGTTTGAAGCCGGGAATGCCGTAAGTCAGCAGCCCGCCGGCGCGATCATGGCGATCGTAGACGTGCACGTCGTAGCCCGCGATGCGGAGATATTCGGCTGCACTCAGCCCCGCCGGTCCCGCGCCGATCACGCCGACCGACTGACCCCGCTTCGGACCCGGCACGAGCGGTTCGACCCAGCCTTCTTCCCATGCCGTGTCGGTGATGAATTTTTCGACGGATCCGATCGTCACCGCGCCGTGGCCGGAGAATTCGATCACGCAATTGCCTTCGCAAAGGCGATCCTGCGGGCAGATGCGACCGCAGATTTCGGGCATCGTCGAGGTGCTGTTCGATAGCTCGAAAGCCTCGCGCAGACGTCCTTCCGCCGTCAGTCGCAGCCAGTCCGGAATATGGTTGTGCAAGGGGCAGTGCACCGAGCAATACGGTACGCCGCATTGCGAGCAACGCCCGGCCTGTTCTTCGGCGGCAGGCACTGCATAGCGGTCCGAAATCTCCCGAAAATCAGCGGCCCGTGCGCGTGCCTCGCGCTTGGCCGGATAAGCCTGGCCGCGATCGACGAACTTCAAAGTATGCAGTTCCGCCATGCGATTCCCTTCGACGAGAACCGCGTCTACCAAGGCACTGACCATAAACAAGTAAGTTGAGCTTACCTATATCGTGATTTATTCGCTCTTCGAAATTTCAAACAACAGGAAACGGCAAAATAAATATCCGATACGGCCTTATCTTTGGGTGAGCCACACAAACGCAGCAATTCCGACCACGATACGATACCACGCAAACGGCCCGAACCCGCGCTTGCTGACGATCCCGACGAACCACCGCACCACGACCAACGCGACGATAAACGATACGAGCATCCCCAACCCGATCGCACCCAAGCCGACCCCGTTGACACTCGTCAGTTCGTGCCGATTCTTGAACAGCTCGAGTGTCGTCGCGCCGAGCATCGTGGGGATCGCAAGAAAGAAGCTGAATTCAGCAGCGGTGCGCCGCTCTACCCCCAGCGCCAGCGCACCAAGGATCGTCGCGCCCGAGCGGCTGACACCGGGTACCATCGCCAGGCATTGCAGGAACCCGATACCCAGCACGGTCGGCAGCGGAATGTCGGCCACGCCTCGGATATCGCCGCGCCGGGCGAACCGTTCGACCGCCAGGATCGCGACCCCACCGACGATCAACGCGACCGCGACCACCTCGGCATTGCCGAGCAGTGCCTCGATCTTCTTGTGCAACGCCAGCCCGATCACCGCGGCGGGCAAGAACGCCACGAACAGGTTGCGCACGAAGCGGATCGAGGTCGCATCGCGGCGCAACACGCCCTCGATCACCGCCCAGAAGGTGCGCCAGTACAGCACCACGATCGCGAGAATCGCGCCCAGCTGGATGACGATGTTGAACACCTCCCATCGCGCCGCGTCATAGCCGAGCAGCTTGGTCGCGAGGATCAGGTGCCCGGTCGACGACACGGGCAGGAATTCGGTAATCCCCTCGACGATGCCGAGCAGGATGACGGTCAGGATATTGTGCAAGGGTTGTCCTTTGCGGGCGGGTGGATCAGGCGGTGGCGCGCGCGCCGAAACGACCGTGGCGACGATAGCGCACCAGCCAGCCCGGCGCGACGGCGTCGAGCGGGGTTGCCGTTACGCCGAGATCGCCGAGGCCCTGGGCGCCGCCCGCAACGACATTGTTATGCTGGAGCATGCGCCACTGATCGAGCGTGATCGGCGCGCCGGGCAGGAAACCGCCGCGCGCGATCAACGCGCCGACCATATCGGGCAATTCGAGGATCGCCGGATCGCGGCCGATCGTGCGCGCGATCCAATGGATCAAGGCGCCCATCGCGATCCTGTCCGGTCCACCGATCTCGAACGTCTGCGCCGCGGCGTGCGGATCGGCCAGCGCTGCTGTCACAGCAGCCGCTACATCACCAACGAACACCGGTTGAAACAGCACCCTCGCGCGCAGCACTGGGACGACAGGCGCGCTCGCGATCATCGCGGCGAAGCGGTTGATGAACTGGTCCTCGCGCCCGAACACGATCGACGGGCGCAGAATGGTCGCGGCGGGGAAGGCCGCGCGCACTGCCGCCTCTCCCTGGTCTTTGGTGCGCCCATAAGCCGAATCGCTCGCCGGATCCGCACCGATCGCCGAGATATGGACCAGCGTGTCCACACCCGCCGCGGCGCTGGCCCGCGCGATCGTGCGGGGCCCTTCGACCTGCAACGCCACGAAATCGCCGCTTAGCGCCCCGACCAGATTGACCACCGCATCGGCACCAGCGAGCGCGCGCGCGATCGTATCGGGCTTCGTCACGTCGGCAGCGATGAACTGCGTCTGGCCGAGGCCGCCTTGGGTCTTCAGGAACCAGGCGTCGCGCGGATCGCGCTGCGCGATGCGCACCCGCGCGCCGCCCGCCAGCAGATCCCGCGCGACGTAGCGCCCGATAAATCCGCCGCCGCCGATCAGCGTAACCAGCTTGTCCTTCATGCGCGCCTCACGCCTCCTGCCGTGTCGCCGCCTTGCCCCGGCGGACCCGAGTTGACAAGGTTCCAGCACCTCCCCTAAGGCGCCGCCCCTACCTGATATGCGAAGTCTCCGGGGCCCGGATGGCGGAATTGGTAGACGCACCAGCTTCAGGTGCTGGCGCTCGCAAGGGCGTGGAGGTTCGAGTCCTCTTCCGGGCACCACTTCCGGTCAAAAATGGGCACCATGCCCATGATGGCCGGTTCCGTCTTTCCGACGGCCCGTTCGAGCATCTGGGTCGATCCTGAGATGCGGATCGTCTCCTGGTCGATTGCGACCTCTGAGACGAAAAGTGCGACATACGCCTTGCGGAGCGTGGGGTCGTCGCCGCGCAGGCGTTCCCGGACCAGGCCGGCAAACGCTTCAACCATTTCGGGCGTGACGTGCTTCGCTTTCTTGCCGATCTGTCGTTCCAGCGATTCGACCGTGGCGGTCAGCGATGCGATACGGCTGTTGGCCTCGGCGAGCATGTTCGCGAACACTGGCTCCTTGAGCGAGGCATTGCCGTCCGCAAGCGCCTCGTAGAGATTGCGCAGCCGTGTTTCAGCCTGCGTCTTCAGCAGGCGGGCTTGGGTCAGATCGCGCGTGCGCCGCTCGTCGGCTTCGGCCGACGCTTCCAGCATCTCGGAGAGCAGCAGCTTGAGACGCTCGGGCTCGAAGATCTGCCTTTCCAGCGCGCCGAGGACGACACCGTCGAGCCGTTCCTGCCGCACATGAGGACAGTTGCAACGAGCTGCACCTGCGCTGACCTTCGCGTTGCAGCTGTAATAGGCGTAGCGCCCGCTCTTTCCAGTCCGGATCGTCATCCCTTCGCCGCACAGGCCGCAACGGGCGACCTTGGTCAGCAACGTCGGGCCATTGGTGACGCGCGGCGGCGTCACGGTAGGGCGGCGAGTGGCGCGTAGCGAAGCCACCGCGTCCATCGTTTCGTCAGGAATGATCTGCGGACATTTGACCCGGATCCACGTCTCCTCGGGCGCTGACCCGCCATTCTCGTCGCGGGTCATATCGAAATAATAGCCGCGATAGTGGGTGCGGCCGAGAATGCCGGTGACGTTGGAGTTGTTGAACTTCGCGCCGGTCGCGAGTGTGTAGCCACGCTCGTTCAGCCATTCCGCGATGGCGCGGGCGCCCATCGCGCCGTTCCCGTCGCCGACCGTCGCCAGTCTGAACATCAGTCTAACGGTACCAGCATTGTCTTCATGAATGAAAAGTTTCTTCTTGGCCTTCGTGCCGCGCATCTCGACTGTGCGGCTTTCATAGCCAAACGGCACGGGGCCACCGTTGTAGAACCCATCCTCGGCGTTTGCCCGCATGGTCCGACGAGTATGCTTGGCGGTCTCCAGCGCAAAATATTCGTCAAACGAAGCGATAAGGTTGCGGAGCATCCCGCCCATCGCGTCGTCGGAGAAATTCTGGGTCAGGGAGAGCAGGCGAACTTTCGCGCGCTTGAGACGCGCGAAGGTCTGCACCTGCGTTTCCACGTTACGTCCAAGGCGCGACAGCGAGAAGATCTTGATTTCGCGAATGCCGTTGGCCGGGTCCTCGACAAATTCAAGCATCCGGTTGAACTCCGGGCGCCGGGCATCCTGGCCACTTTCGCCCGCATCCACGAAGACCCTCGACCCGCTCCATGATGATATAGGAGGCGCCGTCCTCGGTGACTCCACCGTCGTGCATCTGCGCGATATGCGGGTGGTGCAGTCGCGCCAGGATGCGCCGTTCGGTCGAGAACTGCGCGAGCGCTCGCTCCGAGAAGATCGCCTGTCGGATCAGTTTGATCGCCACGCCATGCTCGAACAGTCCGTCGTCACGCTCGCCGAGATAGACGGCGCCCATGCCGCCGCGCCCGAGTTCGCGCACGATGCGGTAGCGACCGACGCGGGCTGGTGCTGTCTCCGGTTTGTCGGAGATCGGCTGCGGAGCGGGCGGGCAGGTCGGAAGAAGATAGGCCATTGCCCCCGACGAGGTCATGGCGCGCACCGCTTCTAGCGCGGGGGAATTATCGGCGCAGGCGCGCTGCAACCAGGTGTCGCGCTCCTTCTCGGGCTGGTCGAGCATATCCTCGTAAAGCCGCATGACGCGCCGCTCGAACAGCGCGTCCACCGTTCAGGCCGCTATCTGCATTTCTTTGAACAACCATGCCCGCGCCGATCGCCAGCGGCGATGGACGGTGCTTTCCGAGACAGCGAGGTTGGTCGCGATCTCGTCGATCGTAAGCCCGGCATAGAAGCGCAATTCGACGATCCGCGCACTCTCGGCGTCGAATTCGGCGAGGCGCTCCAGCACGC
>JALYTP010000359.1 GCA_030854225.1 Pseudomonadota bacterium | reverse complement strand
TCCGCGCGCGCGACTTGCGCGATACGGGCCGCGACGCCGCGCCGCTGGTGATGGCGTCCGACGCGGCGATGCTCGACACCAGCTTCCTGTCGATCGAGGCGGCGGTGCAGCGGGCGATCGAACTGGTCGAGCGCCAGCGCCGGTTGAAGGCCGAGGCCGGGCGCTAGCTGGCTAGGCGGCGGGCGCCTTCTCCCCGGCCAGCACCTTGCGCCACGGTGCGGCGAGGCCGTGATACAGCCGTTCCTTGCACACCAATGCCGACACCGCATGCGCGATCAGCGCCGCCAGGAACAGCGGGAGGATGAGCGTGCGGCTCGCCGTTGCCTCGACCGTGATGATCACCGCGGTCAACGGCGCACGCACAACGCCCGTGAAATAGGCGACCATGCCCAGCAGCACGACCGCGCCGCCCGGATCGTCGGGAAAGATCAGGCGCAACAGCCCGCCGAGCCCCGCCCCCGTCGCCAGCGACGGCGCGAAGATCCCGCCCGGCAGGCCCGCCGCCGCCGTCACCAGCGTCGCGCTGAACTTTGCGGGGCCGAACCACCACGGCGCGTTGCTACCGTCGATGATGGCGCGTGCCGCCGAATAACCGGTGCCCCAGGTCAGCCCGGTCGCGATGCCCAACCCCGCCACCACGAGGCCACACAACACTGCCCAGACGAGCGGATGGCCGTCGAGCCGCGGCAGCCAGCGCCGACGCGTTTCCCCCAGGCCCAGCAGCACGCGCGCGAACAAGCCGCCGCACAATCCGCCCGCCACGCCAGCAACCGGCGCCACGCGCAGCACCGTGCCAAGCTGCATCGTCTGGCCGACCGCGCCGAAATACACGTAATCGCCCGACAGGCCGAGCGCGACGATGCCCGCGATCAGGATCGTCGTCATCACCAGCAGTGCGACGCGCTGTTCATAGGCGTCCGCCAACTCCTCGATGGCAAACGTGACCCCGGCAAGCGGCGTGTTGAACGCCGCGGCCACCCCTGCCGCGCCGCCGGCGATGATCATCGACGTGCGCACCGGCGCGCGCAGCACCCGGCTGTAAAATCCCAGGATCGCGGCCGAAATCTGCACCGTCGGCCCCTCGCGCCCGACCGAGGCGCCGCACAGCAACGCCGCCATCGTCATCGCGCATTTGATGAGCGCGGCGCGCATCGACAGCAGCACGCGCAGCGCGCGTTTGGGGTTGTGCGCGGCGGCGATCACCTGCGGAATGCCCGACCCCGCCGCTTCGGGCGCGAGGCGTCGCGTCAGGTAGGTGATGATCAGGAAACCAAGCGGCGTGATCGCCAGCGCCCACCAGCGATCATGCGCCACGAAGTGCCCGAACTGGTCGTTGGCGAGATCGGCCAGCCGCGCGAACAACAACGCCGCCAGCCCGATCGTGATCGCCCCCGTCCCCATCGCGATCCGCCGGCGCCACACCGCGGACGCGGGGCCGTGGCGGCGCAGCAGCACGCGCCAGCGTCGGAAGCGGGGATCAGCCATGCGGCGCGCCTACGCGGGTTGCGCGGCAAACGCCATGCGATAACGCAGAGGCCTTGAACCCCGGGGTCTTGAACGCAGGGCCTTGCGCCTTGCCTATTCGCGCCACGAGCGGTATGTGCGCGCCCGTCCAGCGAGCAATGGCTCGCGGAGGAAGGCGCGACGGTTCAACCTCTCGCGCCCTTTTCGCTTTCACCGCGTCTTGATCCTCCGCGTGTCGCCGTTCGCACGGATGCCGTGCCCGCAACCGGTGTGCACGGCAGTTTGGCCAAGACCGCCGGATTCAACCGGCTGGCCGGAAACTGTTGATCAGGAACGAAAACTTTATGGCTTCTGCCGCCTCTCCCACGCGCGACGATTTCGCGAAACTTCTTGAACTGACCTTGGGCGATGCCGATGGCTTCGAGGGTCGCGTCGTCAAGGGCACCGTCACCGGCATCGAGAACGATCTCGCCGTGATCGACGTCGGCTTGAAGAGCGAAGGCCGCGTGCCGCTACGCGAATTCGCCGCCCCCGGCCAAAAGGCCGATCTGAAGGTCGGCGACGAAGTCGAGGTCTATGTCGACCGGGTCGAGAACATGCACGGCGAGGCGATGCTGTCGCGCGATCGCGCCCGCCGCGAAGCCGCCTGGGACACGCTGGAAACCGAATTCGCCAAGACCGCGCGTGTCGAGGGCACGATCTTCGGCCGCGTCAAGGGTGGCTTCACCGTCGATTTGAACGGCGCCGTGGCGTTCCTGCCGGGTTCGCAGGTCGATATCCGTCCGGTGCGTGACGTGACCCCGCTGATGGACATCCTCCAGCCGTTCCAGATCCTCAAGATGGACCGCAAGCGCGGCAATATCGTCGTATCGCGTCGCGCGATCCTGGAAGAAACCCGCGCCGAACAGCGTTCGGGGC
>JALYTP010000358.1 GCA_030854225.1 Pseudomonadota bacterium | reverse complement strand
CGCCTGCTCCGTAACTGGGCCCCGGCCTTCGCCGGGGAGCAGCATTATTCGGAAGCGTTGGCCATCGAATACGCCCAGTCGAGCCACGGCCCGAGCGCGACGATATCGGCGGTATCGACCGTCGCGCCGCACCAGATGCGCAAGCCTGGCGGGGCATCGCGGTAGCCGGCGACGTCGTAGGCGGCGTCTTCCTTTTCGAGCAGCGACGCCATCGTCTTGATCAGCGCTTCGTCGGCGCCGGCGACCGTCAGGCACACGCTGGTTTTCGACCGGCTCGCCGGATCGGCCGCCAGATGCCCGAGCCAGTCGCGCTCCGCCACGATCAGACCCTTGAGGCCGCCGAGCCCCTTCGCCCATTCGAGCACGAAGATCGCATCCTCGACCGCGAGCATCGACGGGGTGTTGATCGTCTCGCCCTTGAATATGCCCTCGGCCAGCTTCCCCTTGGAGACGAGGCGGAACAGCTTGGGGAGCGGCCAGGCGGGGGTGTAGCTTTCGAGCCGCTCGACCGCGCGCGGGCCGAGGATGATCACGCCGTGTGCGCCCTCGCCGCCGAGCACCTTCTGCCACGAGAAGGTCGCGACATCGATCTTGTCCCACGGCAGGTCGTAGGCAAACACCGCGCTGGTCGCGTCGGCGAAGCTCAGGCCTTCGCGGTCGTCGGCGATCCAGTCGCCATCGGGGACGCGCACGCCCGAGGTGGTGCCGTTCCAGGTGAAGAGCACGTCGGTCGACCAATCGACCTGCGCCAGATCGGGCAGCACGCCATAATCCGCCCGGATCACCGTGGGATCGATCTTCAACTGCTTGACCGCGTCGGTCACCCAGCCTTCGCCGAAGCTTTCCCAGGCGAGCGTCGTGACGCCACGCGCGCCCAGCATCGTCCACATCGCCATCTCGAACGCGCCGGTGTCGGAGCCGGGGACGATGCCGATACGGTGCGTATCGGGCAGCGCCAGCATCTCGCGCATCAGGTCGATGGCGTATTGCAGCCGCGCCTTGCCGAGTTTCGAGCGGTGCGAGCGGCCGAGCACGCGGGTGTCGAGCTTCGACGCATCCCAGCCCGGGGGCTTGGCGCAGGGTCCGCTGGAAAAATAAGGTCGGCCCGGCTTGGTGTCGGGCTTGGCAGTGGACGCACGGGTGGCGTCGGTAACGGCTGAATCAAGCATGTCAGTCTCTCCTTGCAGAGAGCACGCGCGGCGTTGGGACCGCGTGGCCCGTCGACCGCCCTAGAGATTTTGTGCACCGCGTCAACGGCCTCGACGCTAGGAATTGGCGCACCATGGCGGCATAGCGACCCGGTGAAGCGCAGCGTCCTCCTGCTGATCCCGTCGCTGGCGCTGGTTCTCGCCGGGTGCGGGGTGCGTGACCGGCGCCCGCCGCCGCGCCGGGCGGGGTCGCACCCGGTGACGCTCCCTTTGCCGACCAGCCGCGAGACGCAGGCATGTTTCGCCGATCTGTCGCGTGAGGGCGTGCGTTTTTCTCCGCTGCCGGACCGCGATTACGGGCGCGGGTGCCAGGTGGTCGGCGCGGTGCAACTGATCGACATCGGCGTGCCGGTGACCAATTTGACCGCGATGCGCTGCGGGCTGGCCGATCTGTTCACCGCCTGGACGCGCAACGCCGTCGCCCCGGCCGCGCACCAGATCCTCGGCAGCGATCTCGTCCGCGTCGAGAGCATGGGCACCTATGCCTGTCGCAATGTCGTCGGCAATGCGGCCTATTCCAGCCGGTTGTCGGGGCACGCCATCGCCAACGCGGTCGATGTGTCGGGCTTCGTGCTCGCCGACGGGCGGCGCATCACGATCGAGAAGGACTGGCGATCGACCGATCCGGCGGTGCGCGATTTCCTTCAGACGATCCACACCTCGGCGTGCAAGCGTTTCGGCACGGTGCTCAGCCCCGATTACAATGCGGCGCATTACAACCACCTGCACCTCGAAGCCGATCAGGCGCATTTTTGCCGCTGACCGCTGTGGCGGTCTTCAAACCGTCGCGACTTTGCCCTAGGGGCGGCGGATGACCGATACCAAAGTCCCCTCGCGCGTGTTCCCGCGCGCCGCCCAGGATGCCGAAACCGCCAAGACCGGCCTCTCGACACCCCAGACCGAAAACCCCGCCTACAAGCTCGCTTTTCAGGACATGGATTTCCTGCTGCGCGAGGATTTGCGCCCGGTGCGGTTCCAGCTCGAGCTGCTCAAGCCGCAATTGCTGCTCGACGAGGCGAACATCGGATCGACCTTCGTGATGTACGGCTCCGCGCGGATTCCCGAGCCGTCGAAGGCGCAGGCGTTGCTCGATCTGGCGCAGGGCGAGGAGGCCAGGCGCATCGCCCAGCGGCTGGTCGACAAGTCACGCTATTACGATATCGCCTATGATCTCGCC
>JALYTP010000057.1 GCA_030854225.1 Pseudomonadota bacterium | reverse complement strand
TGATAGAGATGCGCGACCGAGGGCACCTTGGCCGGATCGAACGCCGCGCCGCCCACCTGGTTGAGCCAGAACTGGTTGCCCGTCGCCTGCCGCTGGAGCAACTGCGCCATCGGCCCGAGCGTGCGTTTCAGCTCGTCATCGCTGACCGGGTGCGCGACCAGATCGGCCGCGATCTCGCGCGACAGCTTGAAGAACAGCGGCACGTTATCCGGCGCGACCTGGCCGATCGCCATGATCCGCCCGCCGCTCGCCGATCCGTCGGGCCAGGTGCTCGCCACGTTGGGGCTATAGCTCGCGCCCGCTTCCGAACGCAGCCGGTCGAACAGCCGGTCGGTGAACACATTGGCCAGGATGTCGAGCCGCCGCCCGTCGGTGGTGTTGGCAAGGCCCCCGCCGGTCGGCCAGGCGATCACCGCGATCGCGCGGTCCGGCGCGCCGGTGTGATAGCGGATCACCGGCGAGGTCACATGCGCGGGGAAGCGGATCGGCGGCGGCACGGCGGTGGACGCGGTACGCGGCGCCAGCGCGCCGAACGTGTCCGCCACCGCCTTGACCGTCGCATTGGCATCGATATCGCCGAACACGTCGATCTCGATCGGCCCGCTGGCCAGGATCGGTTCCCACAAAGCGCGGAAACCGGCCGGGGTCAACGCGGCGATCTGCGCGCGATCGGGCGCCACCCAGCGCGGATCGCCGTCATGCAGCAACCCTTCCAGCTCGCGGCTCAGCACCGCGTCGGGCGAGGCGTTCATCGCGTCATAGGTCGTATTCGCGATCGTCTTGGTGCGCGCGATGGGCGCGGGATCCCAGCCCGGCGCGGCCAGCTTCGCGGCGAACAACCGCAACTGGTCCTTCAGGTCGGCGGGGGACGTCATCGCCCCCATCGTGAAGGCATCGTCGTCGATCCCGAAATCGAACCCCATGCGCCGCCCCGCCGTCATCCGGTCGAGATCGTCCTGCCCCAGCTTGCCGATGCCCCCCGCCATCAGCGCGGTGGCGGCGGCCCAGGCCGGGCTCGGCTTGTCGGCGGGCAGCGCGTTGTAACCGCCGCCGAACCGCACCCGGACATAGACCCGGCTGGCTTCGGAATTGGAGGCGTTGAGCAGCAGGCGGACGCCGTTGGCGAACTGCACCTGCTCCATCTTGAGGTGGTACAGGTCGATCGACTGACGGCTGACCACCACCCCCGGCGTCCCGAGCCTGGGCAGTTCCGCGAAGCTGACGCTCGCCGTGGTGCCGCGTTTGGCGGGATCGGCCTTGATCGGCGCGTCCAGTGCGGCGGTAAGCTGGGCGGCGAGCCCGGCCTCGGGCTTGTGGACGTTGATGATCGCGCGCGTCGCGACGCCGTTGAACACCCGCTTGGTCGAGGCCCAGATGCGCGCGGGGGTGAACATGCCCTTGCGCTTGGCGTCGAGGAACACGGTGTTCATCGTCGCCGGCGCCGTGGTCGTCTCGCGAATGTCGACCGCCTGCACCATGTCGTCGGCGAGCTTGGCGCCGGCATCGACCTCGGCGGTCTGCGCCATGGTGCGGAACTGCTCGCCGATCTCGGCGACTTCCTGGTCGACCTCGGCCTTGCTCGGCGGCGCGGCCATGGCGTCGGCGATCACCTGGCGCACGTCCTTCACCGCGGCCTGCCAATCGTCCCCGACCGGGATGATGTTGATCGAGGTGAGGTTCACCGAGCGCGCGATATCGTCGAGCGAGGCCTGCGCGCCGATATAGCTGCCGCCCGCGCGCGCATGGTTTTCCAGCCGCCGGTTGATGACCTGGAGCGCGATCGAATCGATCAGCCGCTCCTGGTTGAAGATCACCGTGTCGTCATTGTATTTCCACGGCCGCACGGTCGCGATCTGGAGCGACACCGGCAGCCCGGCCTCGACCACCGCCGTGGCCTTGGGCGCGTTGGGGGATGGCTTGCCGAAATCGGGATCGGGGGTTTTCGCCCCGATGCCCTTCCAATCGCCGAAATATTTCGCGACCAGTTGTTCGAACACCGCAGGGTCCATGTCGCCCGACACCACGATCACCGCGCGCTCGGGGCGATACCAGCGGTCGTGGAACGCCTGCACGCTGGCCGCCGTCGCGGCGTCCAGCGTCTCCAGTTTCCCGATCGGCTGGCGATCGGCCAGCGGTTGTCCTGCGAACAGCGTGCCGAACACCGCTTCGCCGAAACGCTGCTGCGGGCCCAGCCCCTCGCGCCGTTCGGCCAGCACCGCGGGGCGCTCGGCGGCGATCGCCTGCGTCGTGATGTTGGGTTTTTCGACCATTCCGGCCAGGATTTTCATGCTTTCGTCGAGCCCGGCGGGCGTCGCGCTGGGCAGATCGAGCTTGAACACCGTCTGGGTGAAGGTCGTCTGCGCGTTGGTGTCCGATCCGAAGGTCGTCCCCATGCGCTGCCACACGCGCTTCGCCTCTCCGTCGGGCACATAGGCCGAACCGCGAAACGACAGATGTTCGATCAGGTGCGCATAACCCCGCTCGCTGTCCTTCTCCATCAGCGACCCGACATCCATCCTCACCCGGATCGAAACCTGCCCCGGCGGCACTCCGTTGCGGCGCACGGCATAGCGCACACCGTTGGTCAATGTGCCGAAATGCCAGCCCGGATCGGGCGTGATGTCGCTGCCCTTGTACAGCCACGCGCCCTTGTCGGCGATGTAATGCGCGGGATCGGCAGCGTCCTGGCCATGCGCCTGCGGCGCGATGGCAAGGGCAAGCGGGGCGAGAAGCGCGAGACGGAGCGCGCGAAAAGGCAGGGGCATGACACCTTTCGTAGCGGCGGAACCTGAACGCCGCCAGAACCCAGTCGCATTTTCCGAGCTCGCCCCTACTTGGCCATTCGTGGCGGACGAAATCGCGCCATCGCCATGATTTGGACCAACACCGCGTCTATCGGGGCATGGTCCAACCACTAGGCGGACAGGTTTTGGCAAGGCGGCGGCGTCTCCCGGGAGAGAAGACGCCATCACCGGCGAGTTTTTTTGGCGGAGCGAAGCGTGAGCGTCGACATCAAGCAATCCCCTACCGCATTGCGGCGGAAATCGGGCAATGTGGCCGAAGGTCGCGTGCCGAACATGACGGTCATTTCCGGCGCGCCCGCCGCCGACGGTGAGCCGCAGATGAAGGCGGAGAGCAATCGCCCGTTCATCATCAAATACGGCAAGCACCTGCGCGGCGTGTTCGACCGGTTGATCGCCTCGTCGTCGCTCGTCTCCAACGATCCGGTGCTCGACGTGCGCGATTTCGCCTGGACGCAGCATCTGCGTGACAATTGGCAGGCGATCCGCGACGAGGCGGTCGGCGCGGCGCTGGGCGAAGCCTCACCCTCGCTCTCCTCGATCTCGCCCGATCACCGTGCGATCGCCCCGGTCAACAAATGGCGCAGCTTCTTCCTGTGGGGCTATGGCTATTGCATCGAGGACAATGTCGCCGCCTGCCCGATCACCGCCGCAACGGTATCCCGGATACCCGGCCTCAACAGCGCGTTCTTCTCGATCCTCGCGCCGGGCACCCACATCCCCGCGCACCGCGGCGTGACCAAGGGGCTCATCACCTGCCACCTCGGGCTGATCGTGCCCAAGGACGGCGACGTGCGCATGCGCGTCGATAATCGCATCGTGCGCTGGGCCGAGGGCGAGACCCTGGTGTTCGACGACACCTATGACCACGAGGTTTGGAACGACACCGAGCATACGCGCGTCGTGCTTCTCGTCCAGATCGAGCGTCCGCTGCGCAATCCGGGCAAGTGGTTCGCCGATGCGTTCCTCAACGTGGTGCGCCGCTCGGCGTTCGTGCAGGAAGCGCGCGAGAATATCCACAGCTGGAACACCGCGATGAAGCAGCTCGACGTCTGAGCGGATCGGGTGCCGGCCCGTTGGGGAAAACCGATCCTTTCGGGGGTCGCCGCTTGATCCCGCGCCAGTTCGAGCCCACATCGACCGGATGCTGATCGAAACCGAAACCACGCCCAATCCGGCGACCCTGAAATTCCTGCCCGGGCGCGCGGTGATGGAATCGGGCACACGCGACTTCGCGACGCCGGAGGAAGCCGAGGCAAGCTCCTTGGCTGAGGCGATCTTTGACCTGGGCGATGTGACCGGCGTGTTCTTCGGGCGCGATTTCGTCTCGGTCACCGCCGCGCCCGGCGTGGCATGGGCGGGGCTCAAGCCCGATGTGCTGGCGATCCTGCTCGACCATTTCTCCGCCGCGATGCCGCTGTTCAAACCGGCGAGCGCGGGCTTTTCGGTCGCGGTCGACGACGAGGGGATGGCTGACGATCCCGCCGATGCCGACATCGTCGCGCAGATTCGCGAACTGATCGAGACCCGCGTTCGCCCAGCGGTCGCGAATGACGGCGGCGACATCGTCTATCGCGGGTTCGACAAGGGCAAGGTGTACCTGCGGATGCAGGGCGCGTGCTCGGGTTGCCCCTCGTCCAGCGCGACGCTGAAGAACGGGATCGAGCAATTGCTCAAATATTACGTCCCCGAAGTCACCGAGGTCCGCGCGGTCTGATCCGCGACCATCGCCATCGCATCAATTCGAAGGGAAAGTCATGGGCACCGCGCTCACCGACGACGCGCTCGACACGCTGTTCCGCGCCGCGCGCACCTATAACGGCTATACCGATGCGCCCGTCACCGACGCGGACATCCGCGCGATCTACGATCTGGTGAAGATGGGGCCGACCTCGGCCAACCAGCAGCCGGGGCGCTTTATCTGGGCGACCAGCCCGGCGGCGAAGGACAAGCTGGCGGCACTGGCCAGCGCGAATAACGCCGGCAAGATCAAGGCCGCGCCGGCCACCGTCATCATCGCCTATGACAAGGATTTCCACGAGCATCTGCCCGAATTCTTCCCGCACGTCGATGCGCGGCCGTGGTTCGCCGAACCCATCGCGCGTGAACGGCATGCCTTTCTCAACACCACGCTACAGGCCGGATACTTCATCATGGCGGCGCGCGCGCTGGGCTTCGATACCGGGCCGATGACCGGGTTCGACAATGCCGGGGTCGATGCCGCGTTCTTCGCCGATCAGCCAAATTACAGGTCGGTGATGATCTCGACGCTGGGCCACGGCGACCCGGCGAGCATCTTCGGCCGCCTGCCGCGTCCCGCCTTCGAGAAATTCAACACTATTGCCTGAGCGCCCGATTGGGCTAGCGCGCAGATCATGGCCCGCACACTCGTCATCGACACCGCCACCGCCGCCTGCTCGGTCGCGCTGATCGACGCGGGCGCCGTGATCGCGTCGCGCCACGAGATCGTCGGGCGCGGGCATGTCGAACGCCTGCTGCCGATGATCGCCGAACTTCCGGATGGTGGGCGCGGCGCGCGGATTCTGGTCGATGTCGGGCCGGGCAGCTTCACCGGCATCCGGGTCGGCATCGCCGCCGCGCGGGGGCTCGCGCTCGGCTGGGGTGTCACGGCCTCGGGTTATTCCTCGCTCGCGCTGGTCGCTGCTGCCGGGTTCGCCGCGCATCCCGACTGGCGCATGCTTGCGGTCGTTCTGGAAGGCGGGCATGGCGAGGTCTTCATGCAGCCGTTCGACGCCGCGCCCTTCGCCCCCGCCGCCGCCCTGGTCTCGCTGTCTCCCGATGCCGCCATCGCCGCGCTGGGCGATCGCCCCGCCATCGGCAACGGCGTGCGTTTTTTGAGCGACGTCGCCGGGGTGGAGGCGCTGCCTCACGCCGCGGAGGCGATCCTGCTGCCCACCGCGTTCACCACGCTGGCGCCGACGCCGATCTACGGCCGCGCGCCAGATGCCAAGCCGCAACCGGCAGCGCCGCCGCGATGAGCACGGTGTTGACCGCGATCGATCTGCGGGCTGGCTCGGTGGCCGACCTCGGCATCGTGGATGCGATCATGCACGCGGCGTTCGATCCGCGTTACGGCGAGGCGTGGACGCGCAGCCAGTGCCTTGGCATCCTGGCGATGCCCGGCGTGGGCCTCACCCTTGCGGCGGTCGATGGCCGATCGGCGGGGTTCGCGCTCGCCCGCACGATCGTCGACGAAAGCGAGTTGTTGCTGCTCGCCACGGTTCCCGCGCTGCGGCGCCGCGGGGTGGCGCGCGCGTTGCTGCGCATGGTGATGGCCGATGCCGCCGATGCCGGCGCGACGCGCATCCACCTCGAGATGCGGCAGGGCAATGACGCGATCAAATTATACCGCGCGGCGGGTTTCGCCAAAGTCGGTGAACGGCGCAATTACTATCGCGGCAGTGCCGGCGAAGTGTTCGATGCGCTGACTTATAGTCGCAAACTTGTCTGAAATCGGGATCATTTCGTCCGATGGGGGTTGCGCCGCAGGTTCCGCAAGACGATAGCGCGTCGAAGGATTGCCTCCTTTTCCGATCCATCCCGTTTTCACCAAAGGACCATCATGGACAACGCCGCCGAATTGCAGGAAACCCTCATCACGCTGACCGCCGACATCGTCGCGGCCCATGTCAGCAACAACAGCGTAGCCGTCTCCGATTTGCCGGTGCTGATTTCCAACGTGCACGGTGCTTTAGCCCGCCTGGGGACCATTGCCGCCGCGCCCGAGGTAAGGCAGGAGCCAGCCGTCTCGATCCGCTCGTCGATCAAGCCGGACTTCATCGTGTGCCTGGAAGACGGGAAAAAGCTCAAAATGCTCAAGCGGCATTTGATGACGCATTATCAAATGACGCCGGACCAATACCGCGCGAAGTGGAACCTGGCCGCCGACTATCCGATGGTCGCGCCGAACTATGCCGAGCAGCGCCGCGCGCTGGCGAAGAAAATCGGCCTGGGCACGAAGCGCCGCAAGACGCGGTAATCCGAACGCGGCCTGCGCCAAATGCCTTGGCGCAGGCGTCGTGTTGGCGAGGCTTGTTGCGAACCACAATCCTCTTTCGCAATAAGCGCGACGCGCCTATAGCGTCGGGATGGCGCGCAAGATCGATCTAGAGGCCCTGTGCAACGAAAAGGGCCTACGCATCACCGAGCAGCGGCGGGTGATCGCGCGCGTCCTGTCGGATGCCGAGGATCATCCCGATGTCGAAAAGGTCTATGAGCGCGCCTCCGCGATCGACCCCGGCATTTCGATCGCGACCGTTTACCGCACGGTGCGGTTGTTCGAGGAAGCCGGCATCCTCGACCGCCACGATTTCGGCGACGGGCGCTCGCGCTACGAACCCGCCCCCGAATCGCACCACGACCATCTGATCGACGTCGAGACCGGCAAGGTGATCGAATTCGTCGACCCCGAGCTCGAACAGCTGCAAAAGGCGATCGCTGAAAAGCTCGGCTTCCGTCTCGTCGATCACCGCATGGAACTCTACGGCGTCTCGCTGGATCGAAAGTCGTAGCAGCCAGGCGGCACCGACAGGATTTGATCGCTTGATCGACCCCGAAACCCGCGCGGCCATCGCCGACGGCAAACCACCCCCGATCGACGCCCTTGGCTGGTGCCGCATTTCCTTGCGCGCCGGTGGCCTCATCCTCGCACTGTTGCTGTGCGTGCCGCTGCATTATCTCTGGCGGCTGTTCCGCGCCGGGTCGCCCTGGCCGCGAATCTTTCTCGGCTGGGCCGCGCGCCTCGCCGGCGCCCGCGTCAGCCGTGTCGGTGTGCCGCTGAAACGGGACGTGTTCTACATCTCGAACCACCTCAACTGGATCGATATCCTGGCCATCGCCGGGCAAAGCGGCACCGCCTTCGTCGCCAAGGAGGAATTGCGCCGCGCGCCGGTGGTCGGCTGGCTGTCGACGCTCAACCGCACGGTTTTCGTCAAGCGCGAGAATCGCATGGGCGTGGCCGAGCAGATCAACCAGCTGCGCGATACCCTCGCCGAGAATTGGTCGGTCACCGTCTTTCCCGAGGGCACGACGACCGATGGCCGGTCGCTACTGCCGTTCAAGACATCGATGTTGCGCGTCCTCGAGCCACCTCCGCCGGGCGTGATGGTCCAGCCGGTGCTGCTCGATTACGGCGCCGTAAGCGAGGAAATCGGCTGGGTCGGGGTCGAGAGCGGCATCGACAATGC
>JALYTP010000357.1 GCA_030854225.1 Pseudomonadota bacterium | reverse complement strand
CGTGCTCGGCATATTTGGCGCGCGCAGCGTCGATATCCTCGATCCGCGCCTGATGCGTCACCTGCAGGCGCGCGCGGAAATTGGCCGGCAGCATCGACAGGCCATCGGGCACGACCCGCGACAAAATGCTTGCACCCTGGCTGCCGCCGGTCACCAGCACCCGGAAGATGCCGTCTTGCTCCAGCAGCGGATAGGGCTGGGTCCGCAGCGCCAGCACGCTGTCGCGCACCGGATTGCCGACGAGGTGCGTCTTGTCGCGAAACGCGTCCTTCAACCGCTCGGTCGTCTCGTAGGAGGTCGCGATCGCATCGACCCGGTTGGCAACAAGCCGGTTGACCCGGCCCAGCACCGCATTCTGTTCGTGCACCGCGGTCGGAATCTTGTGGTGGAACGCGGCGAGCAGCGCGGGAAAGGCCGGATAGCCGCCGAACCCGATCACCGCGGCGGGCTTGAAATTGCGGTACAGCTCGATCGCCATCGCCCGGCCTGCGATCATCTTGCGCGCCGCCTTCACCCAGCCAATCGGCCCGCCATTGAAGCGGCCTGCGGGCAGGATGTGCGTCTGGATATCCTCGAACAGGCCAGGAAAGCGCACGCCGCGCTCGTCGCTGACCAGCGCCACGCGGTGTCCGCGTTTCACCAATTCCTCGGCCAGGGCGGCGGCGGGGACCATATGCCCCCCGGTGCCGCCGGCGGCGAGAACGAAGTGCCGGGATTTGCTCATTCGCCGTTCCATTTCGCGATATACGGGCTGCGCGTCACGAACGGATTGCGCCGGGTGAACGCCAGCAGCAAGCCCATCCCGATCGACAGCGCGACCATCGACGAGCCGCCATAGCTGATGAACGGCAGGGTCATCCCCTTGGACGGCGCGAGCCCGGTGTTGACCGCCATCGAAATCAGCGCCTGCACCCCGAACTGCGTCGCGAGGCCGGCGGCGGCGAACAGGCGAAATTCGTCGCGCTCGTCGAGCAGCTTGACGAACACGCGCACCACGATGGCGAGGAACAGCAGCGCGATGATCATGCACGCGATCAGCCCGAATTCCTCGCCGATCACCGAGAAGATGTAGTCGGTATGCCCTTCCGGCAGGCGGAACTTCATCGTGCCGCCACCGGGGCCGGTGCCGCGCCAGCCGCCCGCCGTAATCGTTTCGTGCGCGGCGTTGGTCTGGAAATGATCCGTGCCGCTGCCCTCCCCCTCCGCGCTCGCCGGGAACAGGAACGCATCGATCCGCGCGCGCGCCGTGCCGTAGAACATATACGCCAGGCCAAGCCCGACCGGCGCCATCGCCGCCAACCCGCCGATCACCTTTGGCGAGGTGCCCGCGATCATCAACAGCGCGAACCACACCGCGACGAACACGATCGTCTGCCCGAAATCAGGCTGGAGCATCAGCAACACGCCGACCAAGGCGGTCATCCCCCCGGTGATGACGACGACCGGCAGGCCAGCGTCCTGCACCTTCATCGACAATACCCAAGCCATCGTGACGATGAACATGGGTTTGAGGAATTCGGACGGCTGGAGCAGCGACACGCCGAAATTGAGCCAGCGCACCGCGCCATTCTTTTCCACGCCGACAAACGGCACCGCGACGAGCATCGCGATACACACCAATGTGCCCAACAGTGCGAGCCGCCGCGCCAGCGGCACCGGGAGCATCGAGACGACAAGCAGCACCGGCAGCGACACACCGACCCAGGCGAGTTGCCACCACAGGTAGAAAAGGGGCGCGATATGGTGCTTCTCGTCCGAATAGCGCGCAGCAGCCGAAGGCGAGGCCGACCCCACCGCGACCAGCCCGACCGCGATCAACAACAGCGTGAGCAGCAGCACGACGCGGTCGATATCCCAGAACCACATGCCAAGCGCGCTGCGGTCACCGCGCCCGCCACCGCCGCGCATGCGCTTCAGCAGCGTCAGCGTCTGCGCGCGCGCCTCGCTCATGCCAGTGCCTCGACCAGTGCGTGGAACTGATCGCCGCGATCCTCGTAATCACGAAACTGGTCGAACGAGGCGCAGGCCGGCGACAGCAATACGGTTTCGCCCGCCACCGCATGGGCCTTCGCGCTCGCGACGGCCATGTCCAGCGTGCCGCTTTCCTCAACCGCCATATGCGGCGCCAGAAACCGCGCGAACATCGGCCCGGCCTCGCCGATCGTATAGGCGCGCGCCACCCGCCCGAAATGCGGGGCGCAGGCATCGAGATCGTCCGCCTTCGCCTGCCCGCCGACAATCCAGTGCACGCGCTCGAACGCCGCGAGCGCGGGCGCGGTGCTTTCGGGGTTGGTCGCCTTGCTGTCGTCGACATAGGCGACGCCGTGTTTCGTCGCGACGCGCTGCATGCGGTGCGGCAGGCCAGTGAAACTCTCCAGCCCGCGATCGATATCCGCCTCG
>JALYTP010000356.1 GCA_030854225.1 Pseudomonadota bacterium | reverse complement strand
GGCGCGGACGCCTTCGGCATCGGCGGGGATCGGCGGATAATGCAGCAGCCGGAGGATCGAATTGCCGTGATCGACCACCGTGTCGAAATAATCGGCGGGAAGCTTCAGGTGCCGCGCGATCGCCGACAGCAGGCGCAGGCCAGCGCTGTCGAATGCGGCCCACAGATCGGTCAGCGCCTGGCGAAATTCGGCCGGGCTCGCCGGCCAGATGTTGGGCATCATGTCCTTCGCCGATGGATGCTCCGCCGGCAAATCGCGCCCGACGTGCCAGAACTCCTTCAGGTCGACGTGGCGGGCATCCTTGGCGATCTCGGTCTTGAACGGGGTATAGCCCCGCTGACCGCCGAGAGCGGCGTCGTAATATCCGTGCTTTTCATCCTCCGGCAGCGCGAAGAACTGTTCGGTCAGTCGCCAAGCGCGCGCGATCAGGTCGGGCGAGATGCCGTGATCGGCGATCACCGCGAACCCGAACCGCTCGAACGAGCCACCGAACGCTGCGGCGAAGCCTTGCGGATCGCGCACCTCGTCGGCGAGGCTGAGGGTGGGCACCTGGGCGGCGGGGGTATCGAGCATCTGTGTGTCTTTCGGCAAGTGGATCGTCACGCAACATAGGCGCGGCGGGCTTTCGCGAACAGGGGCGCTACCGCCCTCATAAGCTCCGGCACCAAATTCCCGGGGTGACCATGCGGCGCCTTTGCGGCATGGGCAGCCGATCATGACCGAGGCACCCCCTCCGCACCCCGCCACGCAGACCGCGCCGATCCCGCTCGGCGAGTTCGTCGCGATGGTCGCCGCGCTGATGGCGCTCGGCGCGCTGGGGGTCGATGCGATGCTGCCGTCCCTGCCGCGCATCGGGGCGGAACTTCACGCCGGCGGCGCGAATGCGCAGCAATATGTAATCTCGGTGTATCTCGTCGGACTCGGCGTCGGGCAGCTGCTGCATGGCCCCCTCTCGGATCATTTCGGGCGGCGGCCTGTGCTGATCGCGGCAGTTGCGGTCTATTTCATCACCAACATCGCCGCCGCGCTGGCGGGCAGTTTCGACCTCTTGCTGATGGCGCGCTTCATCGGGGCAGTCGCGGTCGCCGCGACGCGCGTGGTGACGGTCGCGATGGTGCGCGATTGCTATTCGGGGCGACCGATGGCGAAGGTGATGAGCCTCGCCGCGATGGTGTTCATGATCGCGCCGGTGCTGGCGCCCACGATGGGGCAGGGTATTCTGCTGTTCGGATCGTGGCGGCTGATCTTCGGGATCATCGCGGCACTAACCCTGATCGTCGGGCTATGGTATTGGCGGCGCATGCCCGAGACGCTGGCGCGTGAGGATGCGCTGCCCTATTCGGTGACGCACACCCTGCTCGGCGTGCGGCAGACGCTCTCCGACCGCTCGTCGCTCGGTTACATGCTCGCCGCGACGATGATCCAGGGCGGGCTGTTCGGCTATATCACCTCGATCCAGCAGATCGTTGCCGGGGTGTTCGGTCGTCCCCGGTTGCTGACGATCGTGTTTGCGGTGACGGCGGGGACGATGGCAGTCGCCAACCTCGTCAACTCGCGGCTCGTGATGCGGCTCGGCTCGCGGTTGTTGTCGCACACCGCGCTCAGCGTGCTGATCGGGCTGGCGGCGATCGCCCTGGCGCTCGGCCTTACCGGCCATGACACGCTGGCCGCGTTCATGATTCTCCAGGCGCTGGTGATGGGCTGCGTCAGCCTGTCGAATTCGAACTTCTCGGCGATGGCGATGACGAACATGGGCGCGATCGCCGGCACCGCCTCCAGCGTGCAGGGGTTCACGATCATCACCGGCGGCGCGGTGATCGGCGCGTTGATCGGCCAGGCCTATGCCGGAACGACCGTGCCGCTGCATCTCGGCTTCGTGCTGTGCGGCATCGTCGCCTTCGCGGTGGTGTTCGTCACCGAGCGCGGGCGGATGTTTCGTCCCGTCTGAACGCCATTCGTCGCACGACCGTGGAACCGTGCGGGCCGCCTGCCGTTCGCTGTTCCTGACAGGTAGAGGAGCGCGCGACGATGGGTGGTTATCAGGTGCCAGGCATGGGAACCGGCGACGACGGTTACGACGAGGAAGGCTATGACGAGAGCCAGCGCGCCGAAATTCTCGAGGCGACGCGCGACGGGCCGACCGACGGTACGATCCTGACCGATCTCGATCCCGACGTCGCCGACGACAAGGATGACGACAAGCTGGAGATGAGCAGCGACGAAGTCGGCGAGGAAGCCGATGACGACGACGATGCCGACGACGCGACCGAAGACGAGGTTCAGGCGAAGTTCGACGATGACACGGTGACGAAGGATGACCTGAGTGACGTCGACGATGCGGCCTTGCGGCCCTGATGCGACTCGATTGACCGGATCGGTGGTTTCTTCCTAGGCTGGCATTGCCCGCTGTGCA
>JALYTP010000056.1 GCA_030854225.1 Pseudomonadota bacterium | reverse complement strand
CCCGGCATCGCCCGGGCGTTCGGCCAGCCCCGGAATACGCACGACGATTTCGGCGAGGCGGTAATACAGATCCTCGCGGAAGCGCCCGTCGGCGACCATCGCATCGACATCCTGATGCGTCGCGCAGACGATGCGGACGTCGACCGGGATCGCGCGCCGCCCGCCGATCCGCTCGATCACGCGCTCCTGCAGGAACCGCAGCAACTTCACCTGGAGCGCCAGCGGCACGTCGCCGATTTCGTCGAGGAACAGCGTACCGCCATGCGCCAGCTCAATCTTGCCCTCGGTCGTCTTGATCGCGCCGGTGAACGCGCCCTTTTCATGCCCGAACAATTCGCTTTCGAGCAATGTCTCGGGGATCGCGGCGCAGTTGATCGCGACGAACGCCCCCTTGCGGCGCGATGCCTCGTGCAGCCCGCGCGCGAGCAGTTCCTTGCCGGTGCCGCTCGCGCCGAGCAGTATCACCGATACGTCGGCGCCCGCGACGCGCTCGATCGTGCGCGTCACCTTGAGCATTTCGGGCGCCGCAGTGATCATGCCGCCCAGCGTGGTGTCGCCGCCGCGCTCGGCCAGGCGGCGGTTCTCGGTCTCCAGCGCATGGACGTGGAAGGCGCGCGCGACGATCAGCCCGAGTGCGTCGATATCGATCGGCTTCTGGTAGAAATCCCACGCGCCCTCGCCGATCGCGCGGAGTGCGCTTTCGCGCGCGCCGTGACCGGAGGCGACGATCACCTTGGTATCGGGCTTGAGGCGCAGGATTTCGGCCAGCGTGGCGAAGCCTTCGCTCACCCCGTCGGGATCGGGCGGCAGGCCGAGATCGAGCGTGACGACGGCGGGCTCCTCGGCGCGCAGTGCGTCGATCGCTTGCTGCCGGTCGGACGCGACGATCACGTCATACCCGTCATAGGCCCAGCGTAGCTGGCGTTGCAGCCCGGCATCGTCCTCGACGATCAACAATTTGGGCAACAGCTTGGGCAGCGCCTTGGGCAGGAGGGGGGGCGCGTCGTTCATGCCGCCTGTTCCAGATCGATCGGGGTAGCGCGCGCGGCGGGGAAGGCGAGGCGGAACCGGGTGCCCTCGCCCTCGCGACTCGTCACCGTGATGCTGCCGCCCATCCCCTCGGTCAGCTGTCGCGCCTCGAACGCGCCGATGCCGAACCCGCCCGGCTTGGACGAGGCGAAGGCGCGGAACAGCTGGTCACGCAGGAAGGCGGGCGACATGCCCGCGCCCTGGTCGATCACTTCGATCACGGCGGTATCGCCGGACGCCGAGATCGCGAGCGTCACCGGCTCGCTCGCCGGGCTCGCCTCGATCGCGTTCTGCAACAGATGTTCGATTACCTGTTCGAGCCGCGCCGGGTCTGCCATGGCCCGCGCCGTTTCATCCCCGATCACCGCGATCGGGTGCTGCCCGCGTCGCCGTGCCGCCAGGGTGTGCACCAGCGCGAGCAGCGCGACCGGGCGCAAATCCTCGCCCCGCCCCGAATGATGTTGCGACAGCCGCGCGAGCAGCGCGTTCATGCGTTCCACCGAATCCTTCAGCGTGGCGATCATATCGGCGCGAAAATCGGGATTGTCGGCGTGGCGTTCGGCATTGCGCGCGACCAGCGTCAACTGGCTGACCAGGTTCTTCACGTCGTGCATGATGAAGGCGAAGCGGCGGTTGAATTCGTCGAAGCGCTGCGCCTCGCCCAGCGCATCCTGCGCGCGCGCCTCCGCCAGATAGCTGGCGACCTGACGCCCCGCGATGCGCAGCAGATCGAGATCCTCCCAGTCGAGCGCGCGATCGATCGGCGGTCGCGCGAGCAGGATCGCCCCTTGCAGCTTGCCGAGATGCGCCAGGGGGACGAGCGCCCAGGCATCGGTCGCGATCATCCATTCGGGCACGCTGGCCAACTCCGCCGGATCGGCGCGTTCGGCGCGCACCGTGTCCAGCTCGACGATCCGCCCGCTGCCGGCGAGATAGGCGGCCAGCGGTTCGTCGCCCCCGGCGGTGAGCAGCGCGGCGCCGTCCCAGTTCCACCCCGTACCGACACCGAGCCCGGCGCCGTCGGGCACCAGCAGCAGGCCGGCGGGCGAATCGGTCAGGTCCGCGACCGCCTTCACGATCCGCTCGTCGAGTGGCGCTGCATCGTCGGGTTTGCCGAGGGTGTCGGTAAAGCGCACCCATTCCGCGCGGTAATCGTAGCGGTGGCGGAAAAAATGCTTGGCCAGCTTCACCTTGGTCCAGGCGCGAACCCAGGGTGATGAAATGACCGTCAGCACCGCCGCCGTCGACCCGAACACGAATGCGGCCTGGAGCAGGCGGGCGTTGGCGCCCGCGACCCCCGCGATCCAGCTCGTGGCGAGCAGCATCGCCGCGCCGTAGAGCAGGGCGGCGGCGAACGAGAGCGTCTGCCATGCGACGGTACGCGACAATTGCAGCGTCCAGTCGCCGTTGCGCTGCACCGCCGCCGCGAGCACCGGCGCCGCCAGCGCCATGACGATCCCGCGGCCGAGCAGCAATTCGCCGGACGTGCGCCCGCCGGCATAGGCGACCGCGTAGATGAGCAGATCGGCCAGCCACATCGCGGCCAGCGCGATCGCCACCAGCCGGATGCCGCTGCGCGCGCGCGGCGCGACGGTCACGTAAAGATGGTTCAGCAGCATCAGCGCGCTGAGCGCGACCATCATGCGCAACAGGATACGCACCGACATGAGCGCGGTGTTCGCGCTGCGCCCGATGATCTCCTCGGCGACGGTCAACCCCATGCCGAGCAGGATGATCGCTGCGACCACGCCGTAGATCATCGTCACCGCGCGCGCGCCGGGCGTGTGCCGGTCGCGACGGAGCAGCGCGAACATGAACCCCAGCCACGCCAGATTGCGCACGCTCTCGGCGATCTGTGCGGTGACGTCGCGTGCGTCGATCCCGGCGACGGCCAGCGCCCACAGCGCGGTGGCGCCCAGCGCCACCACGAACGTCAGCCGCGGCAAGGTCGAGCCCGCGTCGCGCCAGCGCGTCAGCGCCACGCCTGCAAACAACAGGGCGGCAAGCGCGTGGCTCCACAGGATCATCGTCGCAGGCATGATCTAGCGCGCGCCTTCCGGCCACAGCACGACACGGATCGTCTGGAGCAGGATCAGCAGGTCGAGGAATGGCGAATAATTCTTCGCGTAATAGAGGTCGTATTCCAGCTTCTGCCGCGAATCCTCGATCGAGGCGCCGTAGGGGTAATTGATCTGCGCCCAGCCGGTGATGCCTGGCTTCACCATGTGGCGCTCGGCATAATAATTGATCTGCTGTTCCAGATCGTCGACGAATTGCGGGCGTTCGGGGCGCGGGCCGACGAAGCTCATCTCGCCCTTCAGTACGCTCCACGTCTGCGGCAATTCGTCGATCCGCGTCTTGCGGATGAAGCGCCCGATACGGGTGATGCGTGGATCGTCCTTTTCGGCCCACACCGCCTTGCCCGCAATCTCGGCATCCTGGCGCATCGATCGCAGCTTGATGCAATCGAACGCCTCGCCGAACAGCCCGACGCGGCGCTGGCGGTAGAAGGCGGGCCCCTTGCTCTCGATCCTGATCGCGATGGCGGTGACGAGGATCAGCGGCAGGGTGAGGGCGAGGAGCAAGGCGCTCGCGGCGATATCGAACAGCCGCTTGAACGCGCTCGACACCATCCGCCCCGACGAGAAACCGTCGGAAAAGATCAGCCAGCTCGGGTTGACGCTTTGCAGGTCGACGCGGCCAGTCTCGCGCTCGAGGAAGGTCGAGATTTCGTTGACGTGGACGCCGGTGGTCTTGATCCGCAGCAAATCCTTCAGCGGCAGCGCGTTGCGGCGTTCCTCCAGCGCAAGCACCACCTCGGACGCGTTGAGCAGCACGACATGATCGGCGAGGTTGTAGATCGCGTCGCGCGCGATCGCCTCGGGAATCACGCGGTTGGGCTCGCTCATCGAGACATAGCCGACCACGACGAAGCCCGATCCCGGTTTCTGCGCCAACGCCTTCAACCGCGCCGCGCGCTCCCCCGCGCCGAGCACGACGACGCGCCGCTTGAATACCTGCCCGCCGAACAATTTGCCCAGCATCAGCCGGAACGCGAACAGCAGCACGACCGCGAAACCCATCGAGAACAACAGGTTGGACCGCCAGAAGGCGAGGCCGGGAACGACGAAGAAAATCACCGATTGCACGATCACCCCGAGCGAGATCGCCACCAGCAACCGCGCCGCGGCGTAGCGCATCGATTGCAGCGAGTTCGCGCCGTACACCCCGACCGCTATCATCGCGATCTCGAGGCTGGCAGCGAAGGTGAAGAGTTGCGGCCACCGCGTCGCGATCGGCGGGATGCCCATGCCGATCTGGTTGGCGCGCGTCGTCCAGCCGAAGTCCCCCGCGACGACGAGCAGGATGAGATCGAGAATGCCGAGCAGCAGCACAGCATGCGGGATGTAATGCTTGAACAGCCTGATCATGGCATCGACCTTTCGGCGGCCCCAGGTGTAAACGATCCCGACACTGCCCAACGCTGTCGCAGAAATTGACAAACAAAGGTTGAACGGCACGGAACGGGGCTGACGCGCGGCCGTTTCCTTGGCGCCCCGCAGCCGCTACGGCTGCTGGACAACCGGAGTGAATGCATGTCTGCCACGTCGATCGTCCCAGTCATCCTGTCGGGGGGATCCGGCACCCGGTTATGGCCGATGTCCACCCCTGAAACGCCCAAGCAATTGCTCGCGCTGACCGCCGAGGAGACGATGTTGCAGCTGACCGCACGCCGAGCAGTGGGGGAAGGGTTCGCCGCGCCGATCGTGGTTGCCAACGCGCGGCATGCCGATCTGGTGGAACAGCAATTGCAGGCCGCGTCGGCCCCGGCGCAGGCGCTGATCCTCGAGCCCGTCGGGCGCAATACCGCCCCCGCCATCGCGCTCGCCGCGATTGCCGCAGGCGGGGGTGATGCGCCGCTCCTCGTCATGCCGTCGGATCATGTCATCGCCGATGTCGCCGCGTTCCACGCCGCGATCCATGCCGCGCTGCCGTTGGTCGAGCAGGGTTGGCTGGTCACGTTCGGCATCACCCCCGATGCGCCTGAAACGGGTTATGGCTGGATCCGTATCGGGGGGGACATCGCGCCCGGTGTGCACCGCGTCGCCCGGTTCATCGAAAAGCCGCCGCTCGACCGCGCCGAGGCGATGCTCGCGGCGGGGGACCATGCCTGGAACGGCGGCATCTTCCTGTTCCGCGCGGATCGCCTCCTCGACGCGCTCGCGGTGCACGAGCCCGATATGCTGGCGGCGTGCGAGCGGGCGATGGCGGCGGCACGGCGCGAGGGCGCGCGGATCTATCCCGACCCGACGGCCTTTGCCGCGTCGCCGTCCGAATCGATCGATTACGCGGTGATGGAAAAGGCCGAGCGCGTCGCGGTTGTCCCCGTCGACATGGGATGGAACGATGTCGGCAGCTGGGATGCGCTGCACGCCATCAGTACGCTCGACGACGCCGGCAATGCGCACCACGGCGAGGTCATCGCGCTCAATACCCGCAATTGCCTGGTGCGCAGCGACGGCCTTCGGATCGCCATCGTCGGCGTGGACAATCTCGTCGTGGTTGCAAGCGGCAACGACGTACTTATCCTGCCGCGCGGCCGCAGCCAGGAGGTAAAGGCGTTGATCGAGGCGATGAAGCGTGACGAATAGTCAGAGGTAGATCGGCGCGATCACCGGGGTGACCGCGCCGGATCCTGGGTTATTTCAGGTCCTTCGCCATGTTGACATGCGCGGTGACGATCGGCACCAGCCCGTTCGCGAAATCCTTGAGCGGTGCCACGTCGCCGCTCGCGCCGTAAGCCTTCAACCCGTCCAGCGCGGCCTGATGCGCGTTGACCTGCGCCGTCGCGAACGCGGTATCGAATTCAGGGCCGGTTTTCGCCTTCAGCGCGGTAATCGTCGCCTGCTGATCCGCGCTCATCACCGGGTCGGGGGTCAGCGGCGGATTGAGCGCGGCGGTGACCGATTTCAACTTGTCGGTCGAACCGGTATGCGCCTTGATCATCTGATTGGCGAACGCCTTGACCGAGGCCGATTTCGACGTGTCCAGCGCCAGTTTCGAGGTGGCGATCTCGAACGCGTCGCTGGCTGCCGCTGTGTTGACGAACGTCTGCGCCGGGCTGAGCGCAGGGACGGATGCGTTCATCGCCATGTCGTTGGTTTCGCTGGCGGTCGTGGTGGTGGTCGTCATCGTGTTGGTCTGGTCAGCTTTCGGACCGCACGCGGTCAGCACAACGGCTGCCGCCGATAAAAGCATGAAGGTCTTGCCGGTGGTCATCGTGTTCTCCTGTCGTGGCGGCGCGCCAAGCGGCCTTAACGAGCAGCGGCGGCGCGCGTTCCGACGCGGGGGCATGCGCGGGACACAAAGACGGGGCGCCGCGTTGGTGAGCCAGCGTCCGTACAGGACAGGACGTGCATCGGATGGAGGACGCAGTGGGTATTTTCGGCAGCATCATGGACAAGATCTTTCATCACCCAGCGGCCACGTCGAACCCATCGGCTCCAGCTGCGCCTCCGGCCTCGACACCGGAGGCCGCACCAGCGACAGCAGGCGCGCCCGCAGCCCCTGCCGCCCCCGTCGATGTCGGCGCGGTACTATCGGAAATGGCCGCGATGAAGAATGGTGGCGGCAATTACCAGATGTCGATCGTCGACCTGCTCAAGCTGCTCGATCTCGATTCGAGCCTGACCGCGCGGAAGGAACTTGCAAACGAGTTGAACGTGCATGCCGGCGAGGACGGCAGCGCGGAGGAGAACATCGCGCTGCACAAGGCGGTGATGGACAAGCTGGCCGAAAATGGCGGCGTCGTGCCGGATAGCCTGCGCCACTAGGGCTGGGTTACCGTCACGCGGTCACCGACACAGATCGGGCGGGGGCGCAGGTGCGGTGGGTGGTATCACGACGATTCCGTCCAGCATCCTCGCCCGTGCGCGAAGCCCCGCCGGAACCGGATAGCCCGGGTAGAGCACGTAAAGGCGCGTTGGATTGGCCTTTCCGGCTAAGAATTGGCGGTGGTCTTCATCGATCCGCACCTGCTGCGCATAAGAAACGCGTGACAGATAGGTGAAGCGCATCGGGCGGCAGGCATTCACCGCGCGCCAGCCGATTTCCTCCAGCAGCGGCAGGTCGCGAAAGGGGTCCGGCGGCTGAAATTCGATTGCGGACGACCCGGCGATCAGCGCGTTCCACCGTGGATCTGGCGTACGACGATAGACGGGGGGCTCCATCAATTCGGCGGTGTCGACGCGGGTCGCGGCGAGCATCGGCGTCAGATCGACGATTTGGAGGAGAAGCGCGCCTGCAAGCACGATCGTCGCAGCGCACTGCGGCAGGCGCGCGATGGTGGCGATGGCCGCGAAAACGACGGTATAGGCGACCGGCCAGAACAGTCGCCCCGACGCGCGCAGCGGATCGAGCGCGTCGATCATACCGGGCGAAAGTTTGATCTTTGCGATCAGGTTGCCGTGCAGGAGCACGCCGTTGGAGATCGCCAGCACGGTGAGCACCACGAACGCAGGGATCAGCCAGACCACCCGGCGTAGTTCAGTGGGAGGATTTGCCGGCCTCCGCCGAACCAGCGCCACACCGATCGCGGCGATGATCAGCGCGAGCAGCCCCGCGCCGAGATACTGGAAGCCCTCGAACCCGCGGCCCTGATCGTCGGGCGTCGAGGGGAGGAGCGCGACATAACCCTGATGCGCGGGATTGACGATCGCATCGAGCGCCATCGGAAACGCGCCGTAACTGTGGGTGGGAATATAATGCGGCCCGATCAATCCGTGGAGCGCGACGATGGCCGCCAGCAAGCCCGCCACGCCGATGCCCTGCGCCGCGACGATGGCGAAGTCGCGCCGCCACAACCGCTCGAGCATCGCGCTTGCCCAGATCGCGCCGACCATCAGCAGTAGATAATTGTGGATCAGACCGGTGACCGCGATCACCGCGAACCACCAGCCGAACTGGCGCACCCGCCGCTGATCGACGAAGATCCAGAGGGCCCACAGGATCGTCCAGTGCGCGCACAGATTGGAA
>JALYTP010000055.1 GCA_030854225.1 Pseudomonadota bacterium | reverse complement strand
CCTGATGGCCGATCTGGCGATCGACGGCGCGAAGCGCATCGCGCAGGTTCGCGTCCGTAACCTGTCGGCGGGCGGGCTGATGGTCGAATATCCCCACCCGGTCGAGCAGGGGACGCTGGTCGAGGTCGACGTGCGCGGCATCGGTCCGGTGGACGGGCGGGTGGCGTGGTTCACCGCTGGTCGCCTGGGGATCGCGTTCGACAAGCCGATCGATCCTCGACAGGCGCGCAAACCCGTGAGCGGCGCACATACGCCTCCGGCCACGTCCTCGACGCGCGGCGGCCGCTGACACCCGCAGGATGCCGGCGGCAGCGCCGCGCTACAGCGCCGTCATTTCTTCCTTGATGCGCAGTTTCTGTTTCTTCAGCTCGGTCAGCGCGGCGGGATCGGGCATCGGCCGGTGCGTCTCTTCGGCGATTTGCCGGTCGAGAACGGCGTGCTTGGCCTCGAGGGCCGAGTAGTGTGCGGTCTGCATGAAGCGTTCCTCCTACTGTCGCTGGATCGGATGCGAGTAAAAACACGCGAATCGTAAATTGTCTGCATCGATCTCGCCGATAATCGACGTGGCGAGTGGATTTTCGCGGTGGCTTGTCTTTGCGCCCATCGCCCGCCATCACGGTGCCGGTTCGCGGCGCGGCAGGGGTAGATGGACGAAACGCAGATCGCGATACGACTGGAGGTGCTGCGCACCGAGCATCGCGACCTGGACAGCGCGATCGCCGCGCTGGGCGCGTCCGGGCCGATCGACCAGCTGCAACTCGCCCGGTTGAAGAAGCGCAAGCTGCGCCTGCGGGACGAGATCGCCATGCTGGAAGGCCAGCTCATCCCCGACATCATCGCCTGAAGCCGCTTTTGTCCTGAATCGTTGGGCTTGAATCGTTTTGGGACGCCTGCGCGCGGCGGATGGGCATGACGGCTATGTCGGAAGCGTCATGTTTGTGTCACCGGTGACGGCATGATCGGGGCCATCACCGAATCGCGTATCCACCGCCGCCTGATCGACACGCTGTATGTCGATGCGATGGTGCTCGCCGACGAGGCGCGGAGCTATTTCGACGAGGGCGGGCGCGCGGACCGCGAGGCGCTCGACCCGATGGCGCGGGTGTCGTTCAGTTGCGAATCGTTGAAGGTCACCACGCGGCTGATGCACATCATCGCATGGCTGCTGACGCAACGCGCGGTCGATGCGGGCGAGATGCCTCGGCGCGACGCGCTCGATCCGTCGCGGCGGCTGGGGGCTGCGCCGGTGAGCGACGGAACGGCGGTGGCGAGGATGCCACGCCACGCGCGCCAGTTGATTGATTCCAGCGCGGAATTGTATCGCCGCGTCGCGCGGCTCGACAATGCGCAGGCCGGCGAGCTCACGGTCGAAAGCCCGGCGCGCTCGATGCTCGACCGGCTGGCGATGGCGCTCGGTTAGACTACAGTTTCAGGCGCGCGCGCGCCGCGTGATATTCGCGCTCCATCCGATCGACGCGCACCGCGACGCTTTCCACCGCAAGCACCGCGCCGATGCCCTGACCGGAGCCCCAGATATCCTTCCAGGCCTTGGCCTTGCTGCCGTTGCCGGAGGCGAAGTTCATCGTGCTGAGATCGCCCTCGGGCAGATTGTCGGGGTCCATCCCCGACGCCACGATGGAGCTGCGCAGGTAATTGCCGTGCACCCCGGTGAACAGGTTCGAATAGACGATGTCCGCCGCCTTGCCGTCGACGATGCCCTGTTTGTACGCGGCATCGGCATTGGCTTCCTCAGTCGCGATGAACGGCGATCCGATATAGGCGAAATCGGCACCCATCGCCTGCGCGGCAAGCACGCCGTTTCCCGTCGCGATCGACCCTGACAGGGCAAGCGGCCCGTCGAACCATTCGCGGATTTCCTGCACCAGCGCGAAAGGCGACAGCCGTCCAGCATGGCCGCCGGCGCCGGCGGCAACCGCGATCAAACCGTCCGCGCCCTTCTCGATCGCCTTGCGCGCGAAGCGATCGTCGATCACGTCGTGCAGCGTGATGCCGCCCCAGCCGTGCACCGCCTGGTTGAGATCCTCGCGCGCGCCGAGCGACGTGATGACGATCGGCACTTGCCATTTGGCGCAGGTCGCGAGGTCCGCCTCCAGCCGCTCGTTCGAGCGGTGGACGATCTGGTTGACCGCGAAAGGGGCGGCGGGCCGATCGGGGTGCGCGCGATTATGCGCCGCGAGTTCCTCGGTGATGCGGTGCAGCCATTCGTCGAGCAGCGCCTGTGGCCGCGCGTTGAGCGCGGGGAAGGCTCCGACGATCCCCGCCTTGCACTGCGCGATCACCAGATCGGGCACCGAAATGATGAACAGGGGCGCGCCGATCACGGGCAGGCGCAGACGGTCGAACATCGCGGGCATGGTCATCACTGGTTTCATAGCGCAACCGAAATGGGTGTCCAGCGCGCCGCGACGATGCCGTGATATTGGCCCATCGCACTTTCATCGCGGCAAGGTTGGACGAATCGCGCAGGGCCGCGCATAGTGGCGCGATGCCCCATTCCGGCTTCGTGCCCCTTCGCGTCTTTTCGTCCTACACCATGCTCGACGGCGCGATCGAGCCGAAAGCCATTGCCAAGCGCGCGCAGGAGCTCGGCTTTCCCGCCGTCGCGCTGACCGATCGCAACGGGCTCTACGCGGCGATGGCGTTCGGCGATGCGTGCAAGGGCGCGGGGGTGCAACCGGTGATCGGCGCGATGCTGGGCGTGTGCCGCCCCGACATGCCGGAGGGCGTGGAGCCGGTGCTCGACTGGATCGCGCTCTACGCACAGGATGAGGCTGGGTATCAGAATTTGTGCTATCTCGTGTCGCAGGCGCATCTCGACCGCCCGCTCGAACTCGCGCCGCATGTCGATTTCGCCGCGCTCGAAGGCCGCACCGACGGGTTAATCGCGCTGACCGCGGGGCGGGAAGGGGGGCTGGCGCGGCTGTTCGCCGAGGATCAGCCCGACCGCGCGCTGGTTTATGCCGATCGTCTCCATTCGCTGTTCCCCGACCGGCTCTACATCGAACTCACCCGACGCCTAGACGAGATCGAAGGCAAGGCGGAGGGGCCACTGCTCGATCTGGCCTATGCCCGCGATCTGCCGCTGGTCGCGACCAACCCCTGTTGCTTCGCCGACGAGGATTTCGGCGAGGCGCACGATGCGCTACTCTGCATCGCCAATTCGACCTATATCGCCAGCGAAGAACGCCCGCGCAGCTCGCCCGATGCGTGGATGAAGCCCGCCAAGGATATGCGGCTGCTGTTCGCCGACCTGCCCGAGGCGATCGCCAACACTCTGGTGGTGGCGCAGCGGTGCGCGGTGGCCGCGCCGGGGCGCAAGCCGATCCTGCCGAGCCTCGCTGGCAATCGCGATGCCGAGGCGCAGAAGCTGCGCGAGGATGCGCATGCCGGGCTGCTCGCACGGCTGGAAAAGGGCAAGATCGCCGACGAGGAAGCGCGCAAGACTTATACCGATCGGCTCGATTTCGAACTCGACGTCATCATCCAGATGGGTTTTCCGGGCTATTTCCTGATCGTCGCCGATTTCATCAAATGGGCGAAGGACCATGATATTCCGGTCGGACCGGGGCGTGGTTCGGGCGCTGGCAGTGTCGTCGCCTGGTCGCTGACCATCACCGATCTCGATCCGATCAAGCTCGGTCTGATCTTCGAACGCTTCCTCAACCCAGAACGCGTGTCGATGCCCGATTTCGACATCGATTTCTGCGAAACGCGGCGCGGTGAGGTGATCCGCTACGTGCAGGAGAAATACGGCCGCGATCAGGTCGCGCAGATCATCACCTTCGGAAAGCTGAAGGCGCGCGCGGTGCTGAAGGATACCGGGCGCGTGCTCCAGATGAGCTACGGCCAGGTCGACCGGCTGGCCAAGCTCGTCCCCAACCACCCGACCGATCCGTGGACGCTTGATCGCGCGCTGAACGGCGTGAGCGAATTGCGCGCCGAATATCGCGGCGACGAGGGGGTCAGGCGCCTGCTCGACCTCGCGATGAAGCTCGAAGGGCTGCCGCGCCATGCCTCCACCCACGCCGCCGGCGTGGTGATCGGCGACCGCCCGCTTGCGCAGCTCGTCCCGCTCTACCGCGACCCCCGCTCGGACATGCCGGTGACGCAGTTCGACATGAAATATGTCGAGAATGCGGGCCTGGTCAAGTTCGATTTCCTCGGTCTCAAGACGCTCTCCGTGCTGAAAAAGGCGATCGAGCTGCTCGCCGATCGCGGCATTCCGGTCGATCTCGACGCGCTCGAATGGGACGACGAGGCCGTCTACAAACTGCTCCAGAGCGGCAACACAATCGGGGTATTCCAGGTCGAATCCGAAGGGATGCGCCGTACGCTCAGCGCGGTGAAGCCGACCGTGTTCGAGGACATCATCGCGCTCAACGCGCTCTACCGCCCGGGCCCCATGGACAACATCCCGATGTTCGGGCGGCGCAAGAACGGGCAGGAGCCGATCGAATACCCGCACCCGTTGCTCGAGGGCCTGCTCGCCCCGACCTACGGCATCTTCGTCTATCAGGAACAGGTGATGCAGGCGGCGCGGATTCTCGCCGGCTATTCGCTCGGGCAAGCCGATCTGCTGCGTCGCGCGATGGGCAAGAAGATCAAGGCCGAGATGGACGCGCAACGCGCCGGGTTCGTCGAAGGGTGTCTGAGTCTCAACGGAATCGAGGCGGGCAAGGCCAACGAGCTGTTCGACCTGATCGACAAGTTCGCCGGTTACGGTTTCAACAAATCGCACGCCGCCGCCTATGCGCTGCTGACGTACCACACGGCGTGGCTGAAAGCGCATTACCCGCACGAATTCTACGCCGCCTCGATGTGTTTCGACATGGGGTTGACCGACAAGCTCGGCATCTTCGTCGATGACATGCGGCGGTTGGGGGTCGCGCTCCTGCCCCCGGATATCAACGCAAGCGAGGCGGACTTCACCGTGGAGGAGGCCGCCGACGGCAGCGTCGCGGTGCGCTACGCGCTCGCCGCGCTCAAATCGGTCGGCGAGGGTGCCATGGAGCGCCTGGTCGCCGAGCGTGGCGAACGCGGCGCATTCGCCAGCATCGATGACCTCGCGCACCGTGTCGATCCGCGCATGCTCAACAAACGGCAGGTCGAGACGCTCGCCGCGGCGGGTGCGTTCGACAGCCTCAACGCCAACCGCGCCGGGCTGTTCGCCTGCGCCGAGACGATCCTCGCCACCGCCGCCCGCATCCACGACCAGCAGATCAGCGGTCAACACGGCCTGTTCGGCGGAGAAGACGCCAAGGAACCGCCGATCAAACTGCCGCTTGCCGCGCGCTGGACGCTGGCGCAGCGCATGGAGCAGGAGAAGGAGGCGTTCGGTTTCTATTTCTCCGCGCACCCCGTCGATCGCCACGCGCACCTCGCGCGGATGCACGGCGCGCGGTCGTTCGCGGCGCTCGGTGAGTTGCAGATCCCCGATGACGGCACGCGCGCCGGGGCGACGATGGCGGCGCTGGTCGAGGATACGCGCTGGCGCACCTCGGCCAAGGGGCGGCGTTACCTGATGGCGACGCTGTCCGATCCGTCGGGCCAGTTCTTTGCCACCTGTTTCGACGATGCGGTTGCCGCCGATCTGGAAGAGGCCGGGCGCAACGGCGGGTGCGGGATCGTCACGGTCGAGCTTGATCGCCGCCCGGGCGAAGACACGCCCCGCGTCACGGTCAAGCGGATCCAGCCATTCGAGGCGCTCGCCACCAGTGCGCGCTTCGTGCTGGAGGCTGATGTCGCGACGGCGCAGGGTGTCGCCGCGCTCGGCGGTGTGCTGGCCGAAGCGCGCGGCGCGAAGGGACAGGTGTGGGTCAATGCGGCCCTGCCCGAAGGCGGCGCGGCGCGCGTGCTGCTGGGGCGCGACTTCCTGATCGACGGCGAGCTTGCCGCGCGGATCGAAGCCTTGCAGGATGTGTCGAACGTCGAGTTCAAGACCTCGGAAACGAGGCTCGCGCTCGTCGGCTAGCGGCTGGGGAGAGACGGATGCTCGGTGCCATGCAGGATTTCGCGCTGCGCGTGCCGCGCCTGCTCGATCATGCCGCGCGCGAGCACGGCGCGCGCGAACTCGTCACCGCCTGGGCCGATGGCCGCGAGACGCGCACCGACTGGGTCGGTATCGCGCGTGATGCGAGAAAGCTGGCACAAGCACTTGAGAAATTGGATATGAATCCCGGCGACCGCATCGCGACGCTGGCGATGAACCATCACCACCATCTGATCGCGTGGTACGGCGCGATCGGGATGGGCGGGGTGATCCACACGATCAACCCGCGCCTGTTCGACGAGCAACTCATCTATATCGCGAACCATGCCGACGACCGCGTGTTGTTCTACGACCGGGCGTTCCAGCCACTGGTCGATCGCCTCAAGCCGCTGTGGACCAGTATCGAGCATTACATCTGCTTCGACGATGGCGCGTTCGAGGCGATGATCGCGCCGGAGAACGGCAACTATGCCTGGGTCGAGGGCGACGAGCGCGAACCATGCATGCTGTGTTACACCAGCGGCACGACGGGCAATCCCAAGGGTGTGCTGTACGAACACCGCTCGACGATGATCCATGCGATGGCCGAGGTCGCGCCGTGGGTGTTCAATCTTTCCGCTCGCGCGGTGGTGCTGCCCATCGTACCTTTGTTCCACGCCGCGGCGTGGGGCCTGCCCTTCGCCTGTGCGATGGCGGGGGCGAAACTGGTCTATGCGCAGGTCAACGATCCGGCGGTGCTGTGTCGGTTGATGAACAACGAGCAGGTCACGCACTCGGCCGGCGTGCCGACGGTGTGGCTGTCAATGTTCCAGTATATCGACGAGACCGGCGAAGTGCCTCGGCACCTGCAACAGGTCACCATCGGCGGATCGGCCGCGCCGCGCGCGATGATCGAGCGGCTGATGGGGATGAGGGTGGCCGTCAAGCATTTGTGGGGCATGACCGAGACCTCGCCGATCGGCACCGCCGGGACCCGACCGCCGGGCTGGGACGAGATGACGCTGGAGCAGCAACTCGACCTGGTGTCGAAACAGGGCGCGGTCCCGTTCGGCATCGAGCTTCGCGTGGTCGATGACGAGGGCGCGGTGCAGCCGCGCGACGGCGGCAGTTCGGGCCGCCTGCAGGTGCGCGGGCCGTGGGTCATCAAACGTTATTTCAAGGCGGATACCGATACGGTCGATGCCGATCAATGGTTCGACACCGGCGATGTCGCGGTGCTCCATCCCGACGGCACGATGCAGATCACTGACCGCGCCAAGGACGTAATCAAATCGGGCGGGGAATGGATCAGCTCGGTCGATCTGGAGAATGCCGCGATCGGCTGCGCGGGGGTGCAGGAGGCCGCGGCGATCGGGGTATATCACCCGAAATGGGACGAGCGGCCGATCCTGCTCGTCGTGCGCAAGCCGGGAAGTGAGGTGACGCCCGATTCCATCAACGCGCATCTTGCCGCCTATGTCGCCAAATGGTGGCTGCCCGACGAGATATTGTTCGTCGACGAATTGCCCCACACCGCGACCGGAAAGCTGCTCAAGACCGAGCTTCGCGCGCGCTACAAGGACTACCGGCTGACGAGCGCGGCCTGATTTTTTAGCCGGCAGTGTCACATCCGAGGTCACTCCGTCGTCAGGGGAGAAAGGAGATTCCCATGACCGACCGCATCGTCCCCTTCACCACCGTTCCGGACGCCATGAAGCAGCTTGCCGATTTCTCGATGAGCCTGCCCAATCCGCTCCCCGAAAAGCTGCGTTTCCTCATCCAGACGCGCGCGTCGCAGATCAACGGCTGCGCCTTCTGTCTCGACATGCATTTGAAGGAGGCACGCGCAGTCGGAGAGACGCAGCAGCGGCTCGACCTGCTCGAAACCTGGCGTGAAACTTCGCTGTTCGACGATCGCGAGCGGGCCGCCCTCGCCTGGACGGAGGTGGTCACCCGGCTCGACCGGACCAGGAGCGACCAGCAGGCTTATGACGATCTGGTCGCGGCGTTCGGCGATGCCGAGGCGGTGTGGGTGACGATCAACATCGCGCTGATCAACCTGTGGAACCGCATCAACGCGCCGTTCCACGTCAAGCCGATGGGCATGTGAGCG
>JALYTP010000355.1 GCA_030854225.1 Pseudomonadota bacterium | reverse complement strand
CAGTCAGCGCCGCGGTCTTGCCCGTACCTGCGCCGGCGAGGACGAGCACCGGGCCTTCGGTCGTCAGCACCGCCTCGCGCTGCGGGGCGTTGAGGCCGCGCAGATAGGGAGGATCGTCATGGGCGGAAACCGGGGCATTCATGGACGAACACTTAGGGAACGCGGCGCGACCGGGCAAGCAGCCGCAATGGGAAACGCGGGCGCAAAATGATTGGCGCCAACGATTGGCGCCAGCGGGTCGGTGCCAACGACCGGTGCCGATCCCGCGCGGCGACGCTTCCCTCCGCGCGCCCGCAATGTAAGATGGGGGCATGTTCGAGCATCTCGTCGCCTTCACGATCGCCGCCCCGCTGCTGACGTGAGCGGGATCCACGCTTTGCTTGGCATCGCATGGTTCGCCGCCTTGATCCTCGCGACGCAGCCGATCGCGCGCCTGTTGCGCAGCGCTGGCGTCGTGACGTGGCTGGACCGGATCACCGGAGGCGTCTTCGTCGCATTCGGCGTCAGGCTGGCGGTGGCGAATTCGCGTTGACCCTGGGCTGCACCGACCAACGCCGCTTCCTTCGCCGGGCCAGTGATGCGAGGAGACACCCATGACATCCCCTTCGCACCGCCGTGTCCTGCTCGCCAGCTTCGTCGGCACCGGGGTCGAATTCTACGACTTCTGCATCTACGCGACGGCGGCGAGCCTGGTGTTCGGCGATCTGTTCTTCCCCGCGACCTGGGCGAGCGGGAAGCAGCTTGCGGCGTTCGCGACGCTGGCGGTGGCGTTCGTCGCGCGGCCGGTGGGGGCGGCGTTCTTCGGCCATTTCGGGGACCGGATCGGGCGCAAGTCGACGCTCGTCGCGAGCCTGCTGACGATGGGCCTGTCCACCACGCTCGTCGCGTTCCTGCCGACCTACGCGGATGCCGGGTGGTGGGCGCCGCTGGCGCTGTGCGTGCTGCGGTTCGGGCAGGGGTTCGGGCTGGGCGGAGAGTGGGGCGGGGCGGCGCTGCTGGCGGTGGAGAATGCGCCGCCGGGGTGGCGCGCGCGCTATGGCTCGGCGCCGCAGATGGGGGCGCCGGCCGGGTTCATCGCCGCCAACGGGTTGTTCCTGCTGCTCGGGTTGTGGCTGACCCCGGCGCAGTTCCACGACTGGGGCTGGCGCGTGCCGTTCGCGGTGAGCGCGTTGCTGGTCGGGCTTGGCCTGTGGATTCGCCTCAAGCTGACCGAAACGCCCGAATTCGCCGCCGCGCTGAAGGAGGCACCGCCGCCGGCGGTGCCGATCGCCGAACTGGTGCGGCTGCACTGGCGCGTCGCCGTGATCGGGACGATCGGCGCGGTGGCGTGCTTTGCAACCTATTACATCGCGACCGCCTTCGCGCTGGGTTACGGCACCAAGACGCTGCATTATCCGATGCAGGCGATGCTGCTCGCGCAGCTCGGCGCAATCCTGTTCATGGCGGTGGGCATCTATGCCGCGGCATGGCTGGCCGACCGGCGTTTCGACGAGCGCCGGGTGCTCGCGGGCGGGTGCATCGCGGTGGTTGGGGTGGGGTTCGTGATGGCGCCGATGATGGGCAGCGGATCGCTCGCCCTGGTGTTCGGCTGGCTGGCGCTGGCGCTCTTGGCGATGGGCTTCGTCTACGGCCCGCTCGGCGCCTGGCTGCCGGGGCTGTTCCCGCCGCGCGTACGCTATACCGGCGCGTCGATGTCGTTCAACATCGCCGGGGTGATCGGCGGCGGGCTGACCCCGTTGGTGGCGCAGGCGCTGGCCGACCGGTTCGGGCTGATGGCAGTGGGGCTGTACGGGAGCGTGGCGGCGATGCTGAGCCTGGTGGCGCTGATCGCGGCCCGCCCCCGCAAGCGGACCGTGCGGGTTACGGTGTAGGCGTCGCGGACGGCGCGGCGGCGGTCGGCGCCGGCCCGCTATCCGACACCACGCCCCACGCCAGCTTCCACCCGCCATCCGGTTGCTGTTTGTAGCCGAGCAACCAATTGCCCCGCTCGGTCGCGGGCGCCTTGGTCTTGGGGTCGGTATAGGCGTAATCATATGTGGCGCGGTAGACCGCCATATCGCCCGCCTTGGCGACATCGACGCTTTCGTCGCTCACCGCGACCTTGGCGGCGGGATCGGCCATCTGCTGCTGGGTCACGGTGCGATCGGCATCCGGGCCGACGACATTGGGCATGCCGTGGAACATCCCGACATAATCCGGCGCGTCATGGCTTACCGCTTTCGCGGCGTCGTGCGCGTTGAAATCGGCGATGAGTTGCTGGACGTCCGCCTTGACCGACGCGGAAACCTTCGCCGCGTCCGCGTGATGATCGCGGTGTCCATCGTGGCACCCCGCGAGCGACGCCGCGACAAGCGTTGCCGCCCCGATCATGAAAGTCTTGCGCATGGTCATCCCCCTTGTCCGAGAGCCAAGGCTGCGCGCATCGGTGTTACCGG
>JALYTP010000054.1 GCA_030854225.1 Pseudomonadota bacterium | reverse complement strand
TCCTTGCTCCGAGCAGTACCGCGGCGCCGATGCCGACAAAAACGAGCATCGCCGGCCCATCAGCGCGCCCGTCGCTTGAAGCTCCCGCGCGCAAGCCATGCGCCGACGCCGATCAGCAGCAACGGCGCCAGCCATAACGGCGCGGTGATCCAATCGAACGGCGGATCGTAGGTGACGTAATCGCCGTACCTGGCGATCAGCCAGCGGCGCACGCTGTCCGCGCTCTCGCCCTTGCCGATCCGCTCGCGCACCAGCGCACGCATGTCGCCGGCCATCTCGGCATCGCTGTCGGCGATCGATTGCCCCTGGCAGACGAGGCAGCGCAGCGTCACCATCAGCGCGCGCGCCCTGGCCTCGGCGGCGGGATCCTTGAGCTGCGTGTTGGCGAGCGGCGCGGGCGGCAGATTGCTGTCCGCAAGCGCCGGTGCGGCGATCAACGCGAGCGCGAGCACAACGTACCTCACCGCGCGTCCCGCACCTTGGCGAGGAGGTCGGGCACCTCATCGGCCCGGATGTCGCCGATATGCTGCGCGACGATCCGCCCCCGCGCGTCGATCAGGAACGTCTCGGGCACCCCCGAGGATCCCAGCGCCAATTGCACCGCGCTCTGCCTGTCATCGCCGATCGCGGCATAAGGGTCGCCGCTCCGCGCGAGGAAATCGGCCATCGCCCCGGGCGTATCGCGCACCGCCACGCCGTCGATCTCGACCCCGGCCTGCTTGAGCGCCATCAATTGCGGCGCCTCGGCGATGCACGGGATGCACCAGCTCGCAAAGACGTTGAGCAATCGCGGCCTGCCCTGCCCGAACGCGGTGTTCGCGATCCCCGCCTTGCCCGGCACCAGCGGCGCCAGCGCGAAGGCGGGCAGCGGCTTGTCGACCATCGCCGAGTGCACCGTGCGGTCGGCGGGCTGGTACAGACCCCATGTCACCAGCGCGATCAGCGCCGCGAACACCGCGAACGGCGCCCAGCGCCGCCAGCCGCTCACGTCGTCCTTTCCAGATACGGCGCCTCACGCAGTGCCGTCCGCCGCTCGCGCCGTACCCGCCCGAGCAACGACAGCGCACCGCCGATCGCGATCAGCGCCCCGCCGAGCCAGATCAGCGTCACGAACGGCTTCCACCATAGCCTGAGCTGCCAGCGCCCCTGCTCATCCTGCGCGCCGAGCACGGTGTAGAGCTGCCCGTCGAGCCGGGTCGAAATCGCGCTCTCGCTCGTCACCGTCGGCGGCGTGGCGAAGAAGCGCGATTGCGGCAGCAGCGTGAACGGCGATCCATCCCCGCGCCGTGCGACCAATGTACCCTCGAGCGCCGAGTAATTCGAACCGACCACCGGCCTGATCCCCGTCAGCGTCACGGTGAACGGCCCCACCGTCTGCGGCTCGCCGATCCGCGCCGCGACCAATGTCGCTTGCGTGAACGCGCTGTCCGACGCCATCCCGGCCAGGCTCACCGCGATGCCGAGATGCGCGACCACCATGCCCCAGGTGAACAGCGGCGCGCGCGTGAGATCGCGCTTCCACAGCGGCGCGACGCTCGCCGCCGCCAGCCCCGCCGCCAGGGTGAGCCCGAGCAGCGGCAATATCCCGATCCCGCCGCCGAGCACCAGAACCAGCACGAGCGCGACCGCCGCCACCCCGATCGGCACCGCCATCCGCCGCAACACCGCGCCCGCCCCGTCACGCCGCCAGCGGAGCAGCGGACCCGCGCCCATGATCGCCACGAGGATCAGCGCGATCGGCCCCGCCGTCTTGTCGAAGAACGGCGGCCCGACCGAAAGCTGCACCCCGAACGACGCCGCCACGATCGGGTAGAGCGTGCCGATCAGCACGATCCCCAGCACCACCGTCAGCAGCAGATTGTTGGCGACCAGCGCGCCCTCCCGGCTCACCGCCTCGAACGTATTGCCCGCACGCACCGTCCCCACCCGCGCCGCGAACAGCGCGAGCGCGCCGCCGATATAGATCGCCAGCAACGCCAGGATGAACGCCCCGCGCCTGGGATCGACCGCGAAGGCATGGACGCTGGTCAGGATGCCCGATCGCACCAGGAATGTCCCGATCATCGACATCGAGAACGCCACCACCGCCAGCATCACCGTCCACGCGCGGAGGCCGTCGCGCGTCGCCAGCACGCTCACCGAATGCAGCAGCGCGGTCGCCGCCAGCCACGGCATCAGCGAGGCATTCTCCACCGGGTCCCAGAACCACCAGCCGCCCCAGCCGAGCTCGTAATACGCCCAGTAACTGCCCGCGGTGATGCCCAATGTCAGGAAAATCCACGCCCCCAACACCCATGGCCGCATCGCCCGCGCGAACGCCGGCCCGACATCGCGCGTCACCAGCGCGCCGACCGCGAACGAGAAGGCCACCGAGATGCCGACATAGCCGACGTACAGCGTCGGCGGATGGAACGCCAAGCCGGGATCCTGCAGCAGCGGGTTGAGGCCTTTGCCGTCCGCCGGGGCCGGGTTCAACCTCGCGAACGGATTCGAGGAAAACAGCAGGAACGCATAGAAACCCAGCGCAATTGCTGCCTGCGCGCCGAGCGTGGCGATCAGCGTGCGCACCTCCAGCCGGCGCTCGAGCAACGCCACCGCACCCCCCGCCAGCCCGAGGATCGTGACCCAGAGCAGCATCGAGCCTTCATGGTTCCCCCATGCACCGGCGAACTTGTAGAGGATCGGCTTGTCCGAATGGCTGTTCTCCGCGACCAGCAGCACCGACATGTCGCTGCGCAGGAAGCAGGCGATGAGCAGCGCCATCGCCAATACCGCCAGCAACCCCTGCACCACCGCGACCGGGCGCACGGCCTTCATGATCTGCGCGGTCGTTGCCGGATTTTCCGCGGAAACAGGCGCGCCGGCGGGTCTGGCCCGGTGAACGCCGATCGCCGCCAGCATCAGCTGCAACAGCGCCAGCGCGCCAGCGAACCACAAGGCGGCAAGGCCGGCCTCGGCGATCATCGCACCAGCGACTTCGTCTCGTGCATCTTGCCCGCCATCTGGGGCGGCATATACTTCTCGTCATGCTTGGCCAGCAGATTGCTCGCGGAGAAGCTGCCATCGGGGTTGAACATCCCTTCCGCCACGACCCCGGATTTCTCGCGGAACAGATCCGGGGTGATCCCGCTGAACGTCACCGGCACGCTCGCCACGCCGTCGGTCACGACGAAACGGATCGTCACCCCATCGGCGAGCTTCTTGATCGATCCACCCGCGACCATCCCGCCCAGCCGCACCGCATGGCCGAGCGGCAGCCCGTCCTTCTTGACGTCCCCCGGCGCGTAGAAAAACGCCGCCTGATCCTTGAGCGCGGAGAGCGCCAGTCCGCTCGCCCCGGCAATCGCCAGCACGGCCAGCCCCACCAGCACCATCCGCTGTTGCTTGGCCTTCATTTACGCTCCGCGTTTCGCATCGCGATCCAGCTCCACAGCGCAAGTGCCGCCGACACCGCCAGCGTCAGCGCCCACGCCGCGATCACGAACGGCCATTGATCCATATGCGTCATGCCGTCGCCATCCGCCGCATCCGCGCCTCGGTCCTGGCCGCGCCCAGCATCGCGCGCATCCGCATCAGCACGATGGCGGCAAAGAACAGGCTGAACCCGATCAGCGTGAACGGCAGCGGCCACAGCAGCGCGCCCGCGATGCTCGAGCTGGTCAGCCCGATGCTCTGCCCCTGGTGGAGCGTGTTCCACCACACCACCGAATAACGGATGATCGGCAACAGCACCGACCCCGCGACGCCGTAAATCGCCGGAATCCGCCCGTCCCCGCCGCGATCCGCATCGGCGCGGGTCAGCGCCATGAAGCCGAGATAGACGAAGAACAGCAACAGCATCGAGGTCAGTCGCCCGTCCCATTCCCACCACGTACCCCAGGTCGGCCGCCCCCAGATCGACCCGGTCGCGAGGCACAGGAAGGCGAACACCGCCCCCGGCAGTGCGATCGCCCGCGCCGCGACCATCGCCAGCGGATGCCGCCAGATGAGGAACACGATCGAGGAGACGGCGATCCCGCTCCACCCGCCCATGCCGAGCCACGCGGTCGGCACATGGATGTAGAGGATGCGCACGCTGTCGCCCTGCAGATAATCGGGCGGGGTCCGGGTCAGCCCGGCCCAGGCGCCGATCGCGATCAGCGCCACGCCCGCCCAGAACAGCATCGGCGTCAGCGGCCTGGCGATCCTCACGAAGCGCGCGGGGTTGGCAAGGGCGTGGAGGCTCGGCACGGATCGGCAATACGCAAGACCGGCCGTACAATCCATAGGTTGGCGCACCCCGCCGCGCGATAGGGGCGCTGACCGTTACAGAGCCGCGTCCGTTCAGGCGGGGAGTGCCCGCTCGACCCGCGCCCGACGGCATCCGCTGTCCGTTCGCCGCAGGACCTCCCGGCCATTGCGGACGGCAAACGGCTTCCCCTAAGACGCATCCATGCAACCGCTCGACGCCGAACAATCCGCCGCCCGCACATGGTTCGAGGACCTGCGCGACCTGATCTGCGCCGAGTTCGTCGCGATTGAGCGCGAGGCCGGGTCGGACGCGGATTTCGACTATATCGACTGGGACCGCACCGATCCCTCGGGCGAACCCGGCGGCGGCGGCGTGCGCGGCGTGATGAAGGGGCGGGTGTTCGAAAAGGTCGGCGTCAACGTGTCGACCGTCGGCGGCATTTTCGAGGGCGAGTTCGCCAAATCGATCCACGGCGCGGGCGAGAACCCGCAATTCTTCGCCACCGGCATCAGCCTCGTCGCGCATATGGCCAACCCCCATGTTCCCGCCGTGCACATGAACTGCCGCTTCCTCGTCACCACGAAACGCTGGTTCGGCGGCGGCGCTGATCTCAATCCGCCCTTGCCTTACGAGGAGGATACCGCGGACTTCCACCGGACACTCAAAACCGCCTGCGATGCGCACGGCGCGGATTATTACGATCGCTACAGCAAATGGGCGGAGGATTATTTCTACATCCCCCACCGCAAGGTCCATCGCGGCGTGGGGGGCATCTTCTGCGATCACCTCGAGGGCGATTTCGCGACCAATTTCGCCTTCATCCAGGATATCGGCCGCGCATTCCTCGACAGCTATCCCCGCATCGTGCGCCGTCGCATGGCGACCCCCTTCACCCATGCCGATACCGCGCAGATGCTCGCCTGGCGGGGGCGGTATGCCGAGTTCAACCTGGTCTATGATCGCGGCACGTCGTTCGGCCTGAAGACCGGCGGCAATATCGACGCGATCCTGATGAGCCTCCCGCCGGTGGCGACATGGGAATGACGGGTGGCGCGTCGATCTAAAGACCGCTGTCGCGGCCGACCTGCTGTGTGTTGGGCAATTATGGCGCTAACCGCGGGGTTACGGGTCCGGGCGCAACGCGAAACGCTGGATCTTGCCGGTCGCGGTCTTGGGCAGCGCGTCGACGAACGCGATGTCGCGCGGGTATTTGTAAGGCGCGATCTCGGCCTTCACATGGTCTTGCAACGCTTTGACGAGGTCGGCGGACGGCATGTCGCCTGGCGCCAGCACGACGAACGCCTTCACCCTCATGCCGCGCTCCGGGCAAGGCACACCGATCACCGCGCATTCCTGCACGGCGGGATGCCCGCACAAGGCGTTCTCCACCTCGGGCGCGCCGATATTGTACCCGCTCGAGACGATCATGTCGTCGGAGCGCGCGACGTAATGGAAATAACCTTCCGCGTCGCGACGAAAGGTATCGCCCGTCACGTTCCAGCCCTGGACGACATAGTTCGCCTGGCGGTCGTCATCGAGATAGCGACAGCCGGTGGGGCCCTTCACCGCGAGCCGCCCGGTGCCGGTCTGGAGCGGCCGATTCGCCGGGTCGAGGACCGTAACCTCATAACCGGGCACCGATCGGCCGGTCGCGCCGGGCCGGATGTCGGGCCCCCCCGCCGAGACGAAGATGTGCATCATCTCCGTCGCGCCGATGCCGTCGACGATCTCGAGGCCGGTCGCATCGCGCCAGGCGTGCCAGGCCGTCTCGGGAAGGTGCTCGCCGGCGGAGACACAGATGCGCAGCGATGACGGGATCGCGCGCATCATGCCGAGCATCGCCTTATAGGCCGTGGGTGCGGTGGCGAGGATGGTCACGCCAAATCGCTCGACCGTCTCGATCAACGCCTGCGCGCCCGGCTTCTCGACCGTCACGGCAGTGCCGCCGAAACGCAGCGGGAAGATCAACTGCATGCCGAGGCCGAAGGTGAAGGCGATCGGCGCCGAACACAGCCAGCGGTCCGCCGCTCCGGGCGCGAGGATGTGCCGGGCGAAGGCATCGGCGGGGGCGAGGATGTCGCGGTGGAACTGGATGCAGCCCTTGGGCTTGCCGGTCGTGCCGGAGGTGAAGGCGATGAGCGCGGGGTCGTCTCGATGGGTCGCGACGGCGTCGAAGCCCGCGGCGACAACGGCCATCCGCGCCTCCAGCATGCCCGTGCCGGCATCACCGTCATAGACCAGCGCCGAGCGGAGCGTTGGCGACGCCTCCTCGGCGATCCTGAAATCGTTCAGACCGCGACCATCGACGATCGCATGCGTGATCTGCGCCCGCTCGATGATCGTCGCGATCTCTCCCGCCCGCAGCGCCGGCATCGTCGCGACAACCACCCCGCCCGCCTTGAGAATGCCGAGCCAGGCGGTGAACATCAGCGCCGTATTGGGCCCGCGCAACAACACCCGGTTGCCGGGCACGAGGCCTTCCTGCTCCGCCAGAATACGCGCGATCGCGTCCGACCGCGCGCGCACCTCGCCATAGGTCCAGCTGCCGGATGCGTTGACGATCGCGACGGCGGCGGCATCAGGCCCCGCCAGCAGCGCGACCGCCGCATTCAGGCGATCGGGATAGTCCAGCCCCGGCAGGTCGAAGCGGAATTCGGGCTGGAGCGAGGCGTGCGGCAGCCGGTCACGAACGAACGTGTCGACAGGCGCGGTCATAAACCGGGCACCACCGCCGTCGTTTCGATCTCGAGCCTGGCCGCCCGCTCGATCAGGCCCGCGACGATGACCACCGCCATGGCGGGAAAGGTTCGCCCCAGCAGCTCACGGTAGATCGCGCCGATCTCGCGTCCGGCCGCGAGATATTCGTCGCGGTCGGTGATGTACCACGTCATGCGGACGATGTGTTCTGGCCCGGCGCCGGCTTCGGCCAGGATCGCGAGCGTGTTCAGCAATATCTGGCGAAATTGCCCGGCGAAATCGGGCGCCTCGATTTTCTCCTCCGCCGTCCAGCCGATCACGCCGGCGGTGAACACCGTCCTGCCGGTCGCGGCGACGCCGTTGGCATAGCCCCTGGGCCGGGGCCAGCCGGGGGGGTGCAGGATCGTGTGCCCGCTCATCGCATCGTCTCCTCGATCCGGGCGCGCCAGTCGGCCGGCCAGGGCAGCGAGCGCATCACCGCGAGCTCGACCAGCACCTGGGTGTATTGGATCGAAAGCCGGGACTGGCCGGCGCACGTCATTTCAAGCGCGAAATCGATCGAGCTGGTCCCGATCCGTTCGACCCGGAGCGTGAAATCGAGCCAGTCGCCCAGCCGGCTGGGGTTGGTGAACCGGGCCTTCATGTCGACCGTGGGCAATCCACGCCCCATGTCGAGATGAAGGGCGCGACGGGCGATCTCCATGACCTGCTCGGTCCAGTCCTCGATGACGCCGTCGGCGAGTTCGAGCAGGCGGGGATAATAAGCGATCCCCGCGGCGTCGCAATGCGCGAGGCGAAGGCGGTGCCGTGCCGGGAAGCCGCCGCTCACGATCGGAACGCCTTGAGATGCTCGCGGGCGATGACCATGCGCTGCACCTCGGAGGCGCCCTCGTAGATGCGCAGCGCGCGGACTTCGCGGTAGAGCGCCTCGACGGTCGCGCCCACGGTGACGCCCATGCCGCCGAACATCTGCACCGCCTTGTCGATCACCTGCTGCGCGCTGTCGGTCGCATGGAGCTTGGCGAGGGCGGCCTCGCGCGTGTTCCGCACGCCTTTCACGTCGCGCAGCCACGCCGCGCGGTAGATCAGCAGCGCGGAGGTATCGATGTCGAGCACCATCTCGGCGAGTTTCGCCTGGGTCACGGCATTGTCGGCCAGCACGCCCTCGCCCAGCCGGCGGGTGAGCGCGCGCGGTCGCCTCGTCGAGCGC
>JALYTP010000053.1 GCA_030854225.1 Pseudomonadota bacterium | reverse complement strand
CGATTGGCCATGATGAAATAATCGTCGCCGTGCTGGAGCGTCAGCTCGGCCGCGCGGTAGAGCAGATATTTCTCCACCGTGTCGCGCGACGTGTAGCTGTTGCCCGCGAAGGTGACGACGAAGCGATTGGCCTCGACCTGGCGGTCGCTGTAGCCCTCGCTGGCGAAGCCATGGCCTACGGCGGGGCGATAGGCGGTTTCTGTCGCGCAGCCCGCGACCAGCAGCGTACTTGCCGACAGCGCGGCAAGAATGAATTTACGACCCGATTTCATTGACATCACGATTGACTCCGATTCCGGCACTGCGGTGAACCGCGCTATTATTGCCGTGAAATTTGGAACGCACAATGAACGGAAATGGCTCCGTAAAGAATTGTCGCGAAATATGTCGGGCTTTGTGGAGACGAGGGCGCTGCCGTGGCGAAGCCACGCCGTCGGACTTCGGCGGTTTGCCGAGGCCGGCCGCGCTTCGCGGTCTTGCTGATAGCGACACTATCAACATACCGCGTGCGCGGTGGCTCCCTGAGTAGGATTCGAACCTACGGCCGCTCGATTAACAGTCGAGAGCTCTACCGCTGAGCTATCAGGGAACATCGCGGGAGGCGCGCCTATAGCAGCGCGTTTTCGGGCATTGCAACCCTCCTTGCTCCCTCATCGTGCGCCCTCATCCTGCGGCGGCATTCAGGCGATGAACTGCTCCATCGTGATCCGGTCGTCCAGCGCGTGTTCGGGATCGAACAGCAATGTCAGGTCGCGCGCGCGGTCGATCGCGACGATGACCTGGGCGACGTTGCGAACCTCGCGCTGATCGGCCACCGCGCTGACCGGGCGTTTGTCCGCCTCCAGCACCGTCAGCGTGATGCGCGCCTTGTCGGGCAGGATCGCGCCGCGCCAGCGCCGCGGGCGAAACGGACTGACCGGGGTCAGGGCCAGCATCGAGGAACCCAGCGGCAGGATCGGCCCGCTGGCGGAAAGATTGTAGGCGGTGGAACCCGCCGGCGTCGCCACCAGGATGCCGTCGCACATCAATTCTGGCAGCACGACGCGGTCATTGACGCTGACCTCCAGCCTGGCGGTCTGCCGTGTTTCGCGCAGCAGCGACACTTCGTTGATCGCGGGCAGCGAGAAATGTTCGCCCTCGGTCGTTTGCGCGGTCATGCCGAGCGGGGTTACCTTGAACGCCTTGGCCCCGGCGATCCGCGCCACAAGCCCGTGCAGCCGCCATTCGTTCATCAGGAAGCCGACGGTGCCGAGGTTCATCCCGAACACCGGGACAGGATCCTTGTTGCGCTCAAGCATCGCGTGGAGCGTCTGGAGCATGAATCCGTCGCCGCCCAACGCGACGATCAGATCGGCCTGATCGACATCGACCCAGTCGTGCAGCTGCGCGATCTCGGCGGCAGCGGCCTGCGCCGGCGGCGTCGGCGAGGCGACCAGCGCCCAGCGCGTCGCGTCGGTCATCCGCCGGTCACGCTCATGTGGCGGGCGACGGCGGGTTTTTGCGCGGCGATATCGAAGGCATGGCGCTTCGGCTTGATCGCCAGCGCCAGATCGATCGCGGCGTCGAGTGCGGCAATGCCGCCGGTGCGCAGCGCCATCTTCAGGTCGGTGCGGTCGTCATGCCCCAGACAGGCGTATAGCAGCCCGTCGGTGGTCAGCCGCACGCGGTTGCAGCCGGCGCAGAAATTATCGGTCAGCGGCGAGATGAAGCCCAGCCGGGTCGCCCCGCCGTCGACCCTCCAGTACCGCGCCGGGCCGCCGGTGCGGTGCGTATCGGGGGTGAGCGCGAAGGATCGCTCGATCGCGCGCTTGACCTCGCTCAGCGGCACGAAGCGATCGGTGCGGTCCTCATCGATCGCGCCCAGCGGCATCGTCTCGATCAAGGTGAGATCGTGTCCTTCGGCAACGCACCAGGCGAGCATCGGCGCGATCTCATCCTCGTTGAGACCCTTCAAAGCGACCATGTTGATCTTGACCGCGATCCCGGCCCGTTTCGCCGCCGCGATCCCGACCAGAACCTGCGTCACGTCCCCCTGCCGCGTGATGAAGCGGAAGCGATCGGCATCGAGACTGTCCAGGCTGACATTGATGCGGCGGATGCCGGCGGCGGACAGCCGATCGGCATAGCGGGCGAGCCGCACGCCGTTGGTGGTCATCGTCAACTCATCGAGCCCCGCGCCGACATGACCACCCAGCCGCGCGGCAAGATCGCCGACATCGCGCCGCACCAGCGGCTCGCCACCGGTCAGCCGGATCTTGCGCACCCCGCGCGCGATGAAGCGCTCCGCGATCACCGCGATCTCGTCCAGTGCGAGCAGGTCGGTACGGGGCAGGAAGGTCATCTCCTCCGCCATGCAATAGCGGCAGCGCAGGTCGCAGCGATCGGTGACCGAAATCCGCAGATAGCTGATCGTGCGGCCATGGCGGTCGATCAAAGCGGGGGGCGTTGCCATGCCTTACGAGCTAGGCGGTGCGGGCAGCGCGCACAAGTGCTTGGCCGCTGGCGAGCGGCCTCGTAAGGATGGCGGATGCAGGCTCCGAGCGAACGACGCGCGACCAAAGACGACACCCCGCGCGGGCGGCGTTTGTCCGATCAACTGCCTCCGGCGCTGGGCGGGGGCGAGATCATCGTCCTGTTCCAGCCGCAAGTGGCGATGGCGAGCGGCAAGATCGTCGGCGCCGAGGCACTGGCGCGTTGGCGGCGGCCGGGCAAGGACGAGGTCGGGGCGGAACGGCTGTTTGCCGCGGCCAAGCGCGCCGATCTGCTCGCCGCAGTCTCCGACGAGATCCACGATGCGGCGCTGGCCGGCGCAGTGGCGTGGCCCGCGCCGCTCGATACCCTGCGCCTGTCGATCAACGTGACCGCGCGCGATCTTGCCCGGCAGGGCTTCGCCGAAGCGCTGCTGGCGCGCGCCACTCGGCACGATTTTCCGGCCGACCGGTTGACGATCGAGGTGACCGAGCACGACCTCATCGCCGATCTCGCCAAGGCGGCGCGCGTGCTCGCGGCGCTGCGCGAGGGTGGCTGCCGCATCGCGCTGGACGATTTCGGCACCGGCTATTCGAGCCTGGCCTATCTCAAGGAATTGCCCGTCGATGCGCTCAAGCTCGATGCGCGGCTGACCCACGATATCGAGGGAACGCCGCGCGCGCAGACGGTAGTCAAAGGCGTGATCGAGATTGCCCGGGCCCTCGGCCTGATCGTCGTCGTGGAAGGGATCGAGACCGAGCGTCAGCGCGATCTGCTCGCCGCCGCTCATGCCGATCTCTATCAGGGGTTTCTGTGCGCCGGGCCGGTGTCGAGCGACGCGCTGGCGGCGCTGGTGATGGAGGTGACGGCATGACCTGGAAACACGCGCTTGTCGTGGCGACGATCGTGGTGGCAACGCCGGCCGGGGCGCATCCGCCGCCGCCGATGGCCGGGCGACATGTGGCCGAACGTCAGGCGGTCGAGGCGGTGATGGCGGCCAGCGCGGCGGGCTGGAACGCCGGCGATGTCGACCGCTTCCTCGCGGTCTATTCCGACTCACCCGAAACCAGTTTCGTGACCAAGGACGGTCTGATGCGCGGCAAGGCGGCGATGCGGGCGCGGTATCTGGCGCATTACGATTTCAGCGCTACGGCGAAACGCGGCACGTTGAGTTTCGTCACGCTCGACTTCCGCCTGCTCGACCCGACGCATGCGCTCTATATCGCGCGCTACACACTCACCTATCCGGGCGGAAAGACGCAGAGCGGCCCGACCAGCCTGGTGTTCGCGAGAGAAGCGACCGGCTGGCACATCATCGCGGACCATAGTTCCTGACGCGGGCGATTAGGACTTTCCCGACGGCGTAAACTGAATTACCTCTTTGACTACGATTGTAGTTATAAGGGGAACGGAATGAAACGTCGGGGATTTCTGGGGCTGTCGGCCGCAACCATCGCGACCATGGCGAGCGGGAATGTTCTGCCCCAAGGATCGCCCAACGACCTCGCGGCGGCGGTGGAAAAACTCGCCGGCTTGCTGGCAAACGGCTATGTCTATCCAGCGATCGGCGCACGATATGCCGCGATGTTGCGGCACAATCTGGCCAATGGTGCTTATGCCGGGATCATCGATACGGCCAGTCTGGGCGCCAGGCTGACGGCCGATCTGCGCGCGGTCTCGCCCGATCTCCATCTTCGGGTCGTGCCGGCATCGCCGGTTGCTGGCGGGCGATCCGGACCGGCACCCATGCACGAGGCGCCCGCGCATCCCGATGCATCCGGCGGTCCCAAGCCGATGGCGGGCCCGATACGGCGGACCCCGATCGAGGACACGGCCTGGCTGGCGAAAAGCATCGCTTATATCCGGTTCACCGGCTTTCCGGGTGACCCGGAAACGGTGCGTACCGTCGCTGATTTCATGCGCGCACATATCCGCGCGACGACGCTCGTGATCGATTGCCGGTATAACGGGGGCGGCGGGCTGGCCGAGATGAACGTGATGCTGCCTTATCTCTTCGCGCGAGAGACGTTGTTGGTGGAGATGGAGATGCAGCAGGCGATCTTTGCCGCGCGCGGATCGCCGTTCGATGGCGAAGACGGGGTGCGTTCCGCTGCGGCGCCTGCCGGGATGATCCGCCGCGCGCATTGGGTAACGCCGGTCCCTGACGCGACGCCGCTGCGTTCCGCCAAGATATTCTATCTCGTTTCGGGCCGGACGGCGTCGGCCGCCGAGCATCTCGCGCTTGCTCTCAAGCGGACGAAGCGCGCGATATTGATCGGCGAGACGACGGCGGGCGCCAATCATTTCGGTGATTTCCAGCCGATCGGCGCCGGCCTGGCCGTGTTCCTGCCGGTCGGCCGGACGATCGATCCGGATACCGGCAAGGATTGGGAGGGCGTTGGCGTCGCGCCCGACGTGGCAGTGCCGCCCGCGCAGGCGCTGGAGGAGGCGATGCGTCGCGCGGGGGCGCTGGCGTAGGAGTCAGCCCGCCGCCTTGGCCAGCCCCTTCGACAATTGCAGCGCGCCGTTGAGCCGCGCCTTGGGGTCGCCCCAGGCGCGCGTGACGACGATCTTGCTGTCGGGCCGCAGCTTTGCCACCCCGTTCAACCGTGCGACCCACGCTAGTAGGCCGTCGATATTCGGCGGCTTGTCGTCGTGGAACGATACCAAAGCGCCGCGCGGGCCGACATCGATCTTGGCGACGCAGGCTTTCTTGGCGTGGAGCTTGATCTCGATGAGGCGGACGAGATTCTCGGTCGGCTCGGGCAGGGCGCCGAACCGGTCGATGAGTTCGGCGGCGAATGCCTCGACGCCTTCGCTGTCCTCGATGTCATTGAGACGGCGGTATAGCCCCATGCGCAGATCGAGATCGGGGACGTAATCCTCGGGGATCAGGATCGGTGCATCGACGGTGATCTGCGGCGAGAAATCCTTCGGCCGGGCGAGCGCGCCGCCGGCCTTCGCCTCCATGATGGCCTCTTCGAGCATCGATTGGTAGAGTTCGTAGCCGACCTCCTTGATGTGCCCCGATTGCTCGTCGCCGAGGAGATTGCCCGCCCCGCGCTGATCGAGGTCGTGGCTCGCGAGCTGGAACCCGGCGCCGAGGCTGTCGAGATCGCTCAGCACCTTGAGGCGCTTTTCCGCCGTCTCGGTCATCATCCGGTCGGCGGGCGTGGTGAGATAGGCATAGGCGCGCGTCTTGGCCCGCCCGACGCGGCCGCGCAGTTGATAGAGCTGGGCGAGGCCGAAGCGGTCGGCGCGGTGGATGATCATCGTGTTGGCGCTGGGAATGTCGAGGCCGCTCTCGACGATGGTGGTCGAGACGAGCACCTCGAACTTCTTGTCGTAAAATGCCGACATGCGCTCTTCGACTTGCGTCGCCGCCATCTGGCCGTGCGCGACGACGTAGCGGATTTCCGGCACGGACTCGCGCAGGAATTCCTCGATATCGGGCAGGTCCTTGATGCGCGGGGTGACGAAGAAGCTCTGCCCGCCGCGATAATGTTCGCGCAGCAGCGCCTCGCGCAGCACCACCGGATCCCATGGCATGACATAGGTGCGCACCGCGAGGCGATCGACCGGTGGAGTCTGGATCACCGACAATTCGCGCAGGCCCGACATCGCCATTTGCAGCGTGCGCGGGATCGGCGTGGCGGTGAGTGTCAGAACGTGGACGTCGGTCTTGAGCGACTTCAATCGCTCCTTGTGGGTCACGCCGAAACGCTGTTCCTCATCGACCACGACGAGGCCGAGCCGCTTGAACTCGATGCCCTTCGCCAGAAGGGCATGCGTGCCGATGATAACGTCGATCGTGCCGTCGATCAGGCCTTCCTTGGTCGCCTTCGCCTCGGCGGCGGGGACGAGGCGGGAGAGGCGGCCGACCCTGAGCGGGAATCCTTCGAAGCGCGCGACGAAATTCTGGAAATGCTGGCGCGCGAGGAGCGTGGTCGGACACACCAGTGCGACCTGCTTGCCCGCCATCGCAGCGGCGAACGCGGCGCGCAGCGCGACCTCGGTCTTGCCGAACCCGACATCGCCGACCACCAGCCGATCCATCGGCTTGCCTGCCGCCAGATCATCGAGCGTTTCGCTGATCGCGCGGTCCTGGTCCTCGGTTTCCTCGTACGGGAAGCGATCGACGAAGCTGGCGTAACCCTCGTTCGCCTCGGTCTCGATCACGTCGGCGGGGCGGAGCGCGCGTTCGGCGGCGGTCGCGATCAGCTCGCCGGCGATTTCGCGGATGCGCTCCTTCATGCGCGATTTGCGTCGTTGCCACGCCTCGCCGCCCAATCGGTCGAGGCTCGCGCCCTCGGCATCCGAGCCGTAGCGCGAGAGGACGTCGAGGTTCTCGACCGGCACGTACAGCTTGTCGCCCCCGGCATAGCTCAGCGCAACGCAATCGTGCGGGCTCTGGCCGACGGGTATCGAGGTTAGCCCCTCGTAGCGCCCGATGCCGTGATCGACATGGACGACGAGATCGCCCGGGGTGAGCATCGCGAGTTCGGCGAGGAAGGCGTCGGCGGATTTCTTGCGCTTGCGCCGGCGCACCAGCCGGTCGCCCAGCACGTCCTGCTCGGTGAGCAGCGCGACCTCCGGGCCGGTGAAGCCGTGATCGAGCGGGAGAACGACCAGCGCCACGCCCTTGTCGGCGGCGGCGAGCGCATCGTGCCAGGTGTCGGCGAGCGACAGACCGGTCAATTCGTGATCGCGCAGCAACCCGGCGAGCCGCTCGCGCGATCCGGTCGAATAGCTGGCGATGACCGGCTTCTTGCCCTGCTTGCGCAGCGCCCGCAGGTGATCGACCACCGTTTCGTAGATGTTCACGCCGCTCGCGCGCTCGGGGCCGAAATCACGCGGGCCGTCGACGCCGAAGTCGAGCACACGGTCGCTCGCGGGTTCATGGAACGGCGTGGTCAGGTGCGCGGGGGCCTGTTCGAGCCGCTCGGCGAAATCCTTCGCGGTCAGATACAGCGCGTCGGGCGGGAGCGGGCGGTAACTGCCGGGATCGCTCGACTGCGCCTTGACGCGGTTGGCGTGGTAATCGGTGATCGCCTCGAAACGCTGCTCGGCCGAGGCGACTGCGCCGGCATCGCGCACCATGACGGCGTCGCTACCGAGATGATCGAACAAGGTCGCCATCTTGTCCTCGAACAGCGGGAGCCAGTGTTCCATGCCGGCCAGGCGGCGGCCGTCGGAAATCGCCTGATAGAGCGGATCGCCCGTCGCGGTGGCGCCGAAGCGCTCGCGATATCGGCCGCGAAAGCGCTTGATGCTTTCCTCGTCGAGCAGCGTCTCCGAGGCCGGGAGCAGGGTGAACCCCTCGACGCGCCCGGTGGTGCGCTGGTCGGCGGGGTCGAAGGTGCGCACGCTTTCGATCTCGTCGCCGAAGAAATCGAGCCGCAACGCCTGTTCTTCGCCGCTCGGAAACAGATCGACCAGCCCGCCGCGCACCGCGAATTCGCCGGAATCCGCCACGGTCTCGGTGCGGACATAGCCGTTGGCTTGCAGCAGCGTGGCGAGCCTGTCGCGCCCGATCCGTTCTCCCGGCGCGAGCGTCGCGACAAGCTGGCGGATGCGGAACGGCGTCAGCGTGCGCTGCATCGCGGCGTTGGCGGTGGTGACGAGCAGTTGCGGCCTGGCAGGCTTGGCTTGCAGGCGGTGGAGCGTCGCCATTCGCTCCGCCATCCCGCCCAGTGTGGGGG
>JALYTP010000052.1 GCA_030854225.1 Pseudomonadota bacterium | reverse complement strand
TGTTGGCGAGACCGACGAGCGTATCGCGGATGCCGCGCAGCTCGGTCGAGATCGCGGTCTTGTCGCTGGCGCTCAGGATCGCGCTGTTCGCCTGCACCGCGAGTTCGGCGGCGCGTTGCAACTGGTTCTCGACCGCGCTCAGCGTGGTGTCCGATTGCTGGAGCAGCGACTGGGCGATGCCGATATTGGCGCCGTAGGCGGTATCGTCGGCGGTCGCGCGCTTGATCGTGGCGAGCTGGCGGTACGCCACCGCATCGTCCGACGGCGCCTGGAGCTTCTTGCCGGTCGAGATCTGCGTGTTGAGCGTGTCGGCCCTGGCCGTCAGCTGCTGCATGAGGCTCGACGATTGATCGTAAAACTGGCTGGTGCTGATCTGCATGGGGTTCACCGGATGTCGAGGATCGACTGCAACGTCTCGCGCGCCACCTGGATGACGCGGCTCGACGCCGAATAGGCCTGCTGGAACCGCATCAGGTCGACCGCCTCGGTATCGAGATTGACGCCCGACACACTGTCGCGCGCGGCGACCGCATTGTCGCGGATCGAGGATTGCACGTCGGCGACCTGCTGGCGCGCCGAAAGCGCGGCGGCGTTGTCGCCGATCAGCGCGGTGGTCTTGGATTCCGACTGGCCCGTATTGCGGACCGCAGCGAACGCTTTCAAATTGCTGTTGTCGCGCGTGCCGCCGCCGACCGACGCCGCGGCGATGCCGTTCGGATCGTTCAGCGTTACCGCGATATCGGTCGGGCTGACCCCGACGGCGAAGAACGACGCGCCGGTATTGCCGTCGAGATCCTGCCCCTGCGCCTGCGCGGCGTTGACCCCGGTGGTGAAGCTGCTGGCGATTGCATTCAACTGGTTGCGCGCATCGACGATGCGCGTGCCGCCATCGACGATCCCCGCCAGCGCGCCGCCGCTCGACGTGAAGGCGGCGTTGACGCCTATGCGGTGCACCGCGAACGAGACGTTGCCGTTCGCATCGTGCGCATAGGTAACGCTGCCCGCCTGGTTTCCCGCGACGAGCACCGGGCCGTTGGCGCCGCCCACCCGCACCGTCGCGCGACCGGCATCGTCGGTGGAGACCGACACGTCGGTGATCGCACTCATCTGTTCGAGGATCGAATCGCGTTGATCGGCCAGATCGGCCGCCGCGCTGCTGTTGGGCGCCGTCCTGCTCAGCCCTTCGTTGACCCGCGCGAGCGAGGCGCCGAGATTGTCGAGCCCGGTCACCGCCGTCTGCGCGGTGGCGTCGAGCGTGGCCGATACCTGATCGAGCGCCTGGCCGGTCGCGGTGAAGGCGCTGGCGACCGACTTCGCCGCCTCGATCATCGTCGCGCGCGGCGTGGACGCCGTCGGATCGGCGGCGATCGCGGCGGTCGCGTTGAAGAAGGAGGTGAGCCGGTCGCCCAGCTGGTTGCCGGTCAGCGCGGTCTGGATGCCGGTGAGCCAGGTGATGCCGGTTTCGCTGCGCGCCAGATCGGTGCTGGCGCTGCGCACGTCGGCGGCCTTGAACATGTCCGCCGCGCGGTTGACCGCGCTGATCCGCACGCCGCCGCCCGCCGTCAGCACATGCTGCATCTGCGCGCTGCCCGCCGGGGTGATCTCGCTGAGCGAGGTCGTGCGCCGCGAATAGCCCGCGGTGCCGGCGTTCGCGATGTTCTCGGACACCGTGCTGAGCGCGCCCTGATAGGCCTTGATGCCCGTCGCGCCGATGTTGAGCAGGTCGCTCACGGCGCCTTGCCCGCGTTATCGGTCGCGATGGCAGGGCCGGCGGCAGCGGCGGTCGGCTGCAACGCCGCCTGCGCCTTCGCCAGGAAATCGGTCAACGCCTTGCCGATGCCGATCGGGGCATGGTCGGCCATGCTCTGCGCCAGCTTGCTGTCCTGCATCTCGCGGAAAGTGTCCCCCGCTTTCGAGCCGAACAGCTCGTCCTCGGCCAGTTTCGCCGACCGCATCGATTTCAGCATCATGCCGTTGAACACCGCCTCGAACTGCTTGCCCGCCTTGTCGAGGTTGGCGCGCGAGGTCAGGCGGCTGGTATCGACACCGATGCCGGTCGTCGCGGTCGCGGCAGGGGCGGCGAGGTTGGGAATGTCGGTCACAGGATGATCAGGTCCGCTTTGAGCGCACCCGCTTCCTTGAGCGCTTCGAGGATCGCGACCAGATCGGCCGGCGATGCGCCGATCGCGTTCACCGCCTTGACCACGTCGGCGAGCTTGGGGCCGGGGGCGAGCAGGAACATCGGGCGTTTCTCCTCATCCACCGCGACGCCCGATTTCTGCTCGGTCTGCGTGGTGCCGTTGGAAAAGGGCAAGGGCTGGCTGACATGCTGCTGCTCGTCGATCCGCACCGTCAGCTTGCCGTGGGTGATCGCGGCGGGGCTGACGCGCACCGCCGAATTGATGACGACGGTGCCGGTGCGCGCGTTGACGATCACCTTGGCCGGCGCCTCGGCGGCGACGACGTCGAGATTCTCGATCTCGCTCATCAATGTGGCGCGAATATCGGCGCCCTGCGGCGCGCGCACCGCGACCGACACGCCGTCGATCGCATCGGCGGTGCCGGCGCCGAGCCGCGCGTTGATCGCCGCGGCGACGTTCTGCGCGGTGGTGAAATCGGCGCGGCTGAGGTTGTAGGTGATCATCGGCGTCGAGGCGAAACCGGTGGCGACCGCGCGCTCAACGGTAGCGCCTTCTGGGATGCGCCCGGCCGAGGGAATGTTGACGACGATCTTCGAGCCGTCGGCACCCTCCGCGCCCAGCCCGCCGACCGCGAGGTTGCCCTGCGCCATCGCGTAGATCTGCCCGTCGGCGCCCATCAGCGGCGTCATGATCAGCGCGCCGCCGCGAAGCGATTTGGCCTTGCCCATCGAGGCGACGGTGATGTCGAGCTTCTGCCCCGGCTTGGCGAAGGGCGGCAGTTCGGCGGTGATCATCACCACCGCCGCGTTCTTCAGCCCGGGATTGACCGTCGAGGGCAATTGCAGCCCGAAGCGCGAGGCGACCGCCTTCATCGACTGGATGGTATATTCGAGATTGTCGTCACCCGTGCCGGGCAACCCGACAACGACGCCGTACCCCGTCAGCTGGTTCGAGCGGATGCCCTGGAACGTGCCGAGATCCTTGATCCGGTCGGCCGAGGCCGGGGCCGCGATCAGGCTGGCGAGCAAGGCGGCGAAACACAAACGCAGCATGATACGGCATCCATCGAGAGGCAGTCGGCGCGACCTTGCACCGCGCATGGTTAAGACGAAGCTAACCATCAGAACGGCGAGATCACCGAGAAGAAGCGACCCAGCCAGCCCTGACGGCTGGCGCGCGCGACATCGCCCTTGCCGGTATAGGCGATCTCGGCATCGGCGACGCGGGCGGAGAGCACGCGGTTGTCGGCGTCGATATCGGCGCTGCGCACGATACCCTTGATCTGGACGAATTCGTCGCCGCGGTTGAGCGTGACGCGCTTCTGTCCCTGTACCAGCATCGTGCCGTTGGGAAAGACCTGCGCCACGGTCACGCTGACCTCGCCGGACAGCGAGTTGGCCTGATCGGTTGCGCCGGTGCCCTTGAAATTGCGCGTGTTCGACAGGCTGGCGTCGCTCGGCTTGAACAGCGACAGCGCGCCGGTGGTCGGCGGCGTGATGCTCAGCCCGCCGCCCGAATCCAGGTTCGAGCTGGCCGATTTCGACGCGGCGGTCTTTTCGACCAGCACGATCGTCAACGGATCGCCGACGCGGCGCGCGCGCGATCCTTCATAAAGCGCGGCATAGCCCGTCGAGGCCTGGAAGATTGCGCCATCGGCCGGTGGCGGGGGTGCGGGCGGCAGGGCCCGCACAGCCGAGAAATCGGGCGCGGGCTGCTTCTTGCCGAACAGCCGCGCGTCGGCATGGCCGGGTACGAGCGCACAGGCGAGCAGGGTGCCGGCGGCGATGCCGGTCGCAAGCTTGATCACGTGGGTTCCCATCACAGGTTCTGGTTGACGTATTTGAGCATGTCGTCGGTCGCCGTGATCATCTTCGAATTGACCTCGTAGGCGCGTTGGCATTCGATCATGTCGACCAGTTCCTCGACGACGTTGACGTTCGACGCCTCGAGCATGCCCTGGCGCACCTGCCCGCGCCCGTCCTGCCCCGGTACGCCGAGATTGGCCGCGCCCGACGCATCGGTTTCGGTCAGGTAATTGTCGCCCTTGGCCAGCAGGCCGGCCGAATTGGGAAAGTTCGCCACCTGGATCTGGCCGATCTGGGTCGCCGCAGTCTGCCCCGGCACGGTCGCGGAGACGGTGCCGTCGGTGCCGATCGTGATCCCGGTCGCGCCTTCGGGAATGGTGATGCCGGGCTGGACCTGATACCCTTCGCTCGTCACGAGCAACCCGTCCGCGCTGCGTGAGAAATTGCCCGCGCGGGTGTAGCCGAGTTGGCCGCCGGGCAACTGAACCTGGAAATAGCCGTCGCCGTCGAGCGCCATGTCGAGGCTGTTGTTGGTCTGCTGGAACGACCCTTGCGTATCGATCCGCGCGGTGCCCTGGATCTTGACCCCGGTGCCGAGATTGACCCCGGTGGCGTATTTGCTCTCGGACGTGGACGGCGCACCCGGCGTCGTCACCGTCTGATAGGCCAGCGTCTCGAACGAGGCGCGATCCTTCTTATAGGCGGTGGTGTTGACGTTGGCGAGGTTGTTCGAGATCACTCGCATGCGCAGATCCTGGGCGTCGAGCCCGGTCCGCGCGATGTGCATGGCTGCGCTGGTCATACCGTCGGTTCCTTGTCAGGAGGGCAGGCGCATCGTGGATGCACCGCTCTCGTCCATGTCCTTGGCCTCCTTCATCAGGTTGGCCTGCACTTCGTAGGCGCGCTGGTTCTCGATCATGTCGACCAGCGCCTGGGTCATGTTGACGTTCGATCCCTCGAGCGCACCGCCCTGGACCTTCGCATCTAGATCGTCGGGCAACACCCCGCCGCCACGGACGTGGAGCAGATTGTCCAGCCCCTTGGCCGTATCGCTGCCCTTGGTGCTGACGAGCTTCAGCTTGTCGATCACCTGCGCGCTCTTGGCGTCGCCGCCGACCGGAATGATCGAGATCGACCCATCGGCGCCGATGTTGATCGATTGCGCGGGCGGCACGGTGATGGGGCCCCCCGACCCCATCACCGGGAAACCGTCGCCGGTTTCCAGCACGCCCGTCGGCGCGACCTGAAGATCGCCGCGCCGGGTATAGGCTTCGCTCCCGTCCGGGGCCTGCACCGCGAGCCAGGCATCGCCCGACATCGCGACATCGAGCGGGCGGCCGGTCTGCGACACGGCGCCCTGCTTGCGATCGGCATCGACCACCTCTTCCGCCGTCGGCGTGCGGGTGTTGAAGCCGGGCCCCTTCACCTGCAACTGATCGAACACCACGCGGTCGGCGCGAAACCCGATCGTCGAGGCGTTCGCCATGTTGTTGGCGATCGCGGCCTGCGACGCCATGTGCGCCTTGAGCCCTGATGCCGCGGTGTAGACCAGCTTGTCCATGTCGGTATCCCGTCCGTCCGTTCAGATCACGAGCGGATATTGAAGATGGTTTCGGAAATCTGGCTCTGCGTATCGAGCGCCTTGGCGTTCGCCTGGAAATTGCGCTGCGCCGCGATCAAATTGACCAGTTCCTCCGTGATATCGACGTTCGATCCCTCGATCGTCCCCGACATCAGCGAGCCGAAGCCGTTCTGGTTGGCCGAGCCCAGTTCCGCCGATCCGGAAATGCCGGTCGACGTCCAGTAGCTGCCGCCGATCTGGCGCAACCCGGTGGGGTTGGTGAAATTGGCGAGCGCGACCTTGCCCAGCGCGAGCGTATCGCCGTTCGAGAAACTGGCGGTGATGACCCCGGCGTCGTCTACGCTGACGCCCGACAGCTGACCGACCGACGCGCCGTCCTGGCTGCGCGAGGCGACCGAGAAGGTGGCGGCCTTCTGCGTCGAGCCCGAAAAGTCGAGCGACAGTGGCTGGGCGACGCCGGTGGCGGCCGGGGTGAAGGGGTCGAACGCGGTCGCCGCGGTCGGGCTGGTCATGGTGCCGGTGGAATTGAAGGTCGCGTTGATCGCGGGCTGGCCGCCAGCGGTCAATTGCTGATCGCCGACATAGGAATAGACCTTCCACGCGGTCGATCCGCCCGCATCGCCTGCAGGGTTGCGGACGTAATAATTGGTCATCGTCATCGCGTTGCCGCTGGCGTCGTAGATCGTCGTCGAGGTCGAATTGTTGTAGCTCGACGCGTTCGAGCGATCGAATGCCGGGATCGGCGCCGCGGCACCCGAGCCGAGATTGACGTTGAGCGACACATTCTGCGTCGCGACCGGTGTACCGCTGGTCGCCGGGATCTGGACGTTGGTCAGGCCATCGGCGCCCGACGCGGTGACGTCGCCGTTCGCATCGACCGGATAGGCCTGGAGATAACTGCCCTTGGCATCGACGATGTAGCGGTTGGCATCGACTACGAAGCCGCCGTTGCGGGTATAGGCGACCGAGCCGTTATTGCCCGGCGTCTTGACCGCGAAGAAACCGTCGCCCGAGACCGCGAGGTCGAGCGAGGACGAGGTCGTCGTCAGGCTGCCCTCGCCGAATTCCTGGCGGTTTTCCTGCAGCACGGTGCCCGATCCCGTCATGCGGCGCGGATCGGTGGCGAAGCTCGACGCGATCACGTCGGCAAATTCGCTGCGGCTCTTCTTGAAACCGCTGGTCGCGACGTTCGCGAGGTTGTGCGAGATCGTCGACATGTCGGTTTGCGCGGCCTGCAGGCCCGAGAGCGAGGTGTAGAAGGACATGGTGGGTTACTCCTGACAAAAGGTTGGGGTCAGCCGATCTGGCGAACGGCGGAAACGGCGATCTGGCCGATGCCGGTGACGGAAAGGACCGGGTTGCCCGACGCCGGCATCGAGATCGATTCGACCGGCGCCCAGACCAGGCCCCGGCTGGTGACGTTCGACGTGCCGTTATGCGCGGTGACGTTGACCTTGAACGGGCCCGCGCCGGCGGCGGTGCCATCCTGCGTGGTGCCGTCCCAATCGTAATTGACCGTGCCCTTGGGCTGCGCGCCGAGGTCGATCGTCTTGAGTACCTTGCCGCTCTGGTCGCTGATCGTGACGCCGACATCGGTCGTGTCCCCGTCCAGTTCGACCGCGCCCGCGATGCCCCCGGCGGTGCGGCCATAAGCGGTGCTGCCCTCGGTCAGCACGGTGCGTCCGACATAGGACAGCGCGTCGCTGGTGCTGGTGCCGCCCAGCTTGCCCGCGATCGCGGTCAGCGTGGAGTTCATCTGACTGATGCCCGCCACGCTCGAGAACTGCGCCATCTGGGCGACCATCTGGGTGTTGTCTACGGGGGAGAACGGATCCTGGTTCTTCAACTGCGCGGTCATCAGCTTCAGGAAATCGTCCTGGCCCAGCGTCTGCGTACCCGATGTGGTGGTCGCGGCGGCGGCGCTCGTGGTCGAGCGGCCGATGCCGAGGCTGGCGAGGGTGGAATCGAAGGAGGAAGTGGTCATGATCAGCGGCCCATCTTGAGTGTATCGAGGACCAGCGACTTGGCGGTCTGCATCACCTCGACATTGTTCTGGTAACTGCGCGCGGTCTCCATCATGTCGACCAGCTCGCGGGTTTCATCGACCCCCGATTCCCACACATTGCCGTCCTTGTCGGCGAGCGGGTGGGTCGGGTCGTAATGCTTGGTCGGGCCTTCGCCCGCCGTCACGATCTGCTCGACGTTCACCGTCGACATGCCGGACGCCTTGTCATATTCGGTGCGGAACACCGGCTTGATCGTGCGGTAGGCGGCCGCCTCGCTCGACGCGACCGACCCGGCATTGGCCAGGTTCGACGCGGTGGTGTTCATCCGCACGAGTTGCGCGGACATCGCGCGCCCGGCGACCTGGAAGATGGTGAGCGGCTGATCGGCCATCGTTATTCTCCCTTCAGCGCGCGGGTGATCTCGCCGATCCGACCGTTGAGGAAGGACAGCGTGGTCTGATATTGCACGGCGTTTTCGGCGAAGGCGGTCTGCTCGGTCGACAGCTCGACCGTGTTGCCGTCGAGCGAGGATTGCGTCGGCACGCGGTATTTCAGCGCGCTCCCGATCCCGTCCTGCCCCGGCGTGCCGTTTTCGGCCGACGCGAGCGCGGCCTGGAAATCGATGTCGCGGGCCTTGAACC
>JALYTP010000354.1 GCA_030854225.1 Pseudomonadota bacterium | reverse complement strand
AGGGATCGGGATTGTCCGTCCCATCATTGCCCGCCGCGATGACGACGATCACCCCCGCCGCGGTCGCCCGGTTGATCGCGCTGACGACCGGCGAACCCGTCGGCGATCCGCCGAGCGACATGTTGATGACGCGCACGCCGTTCGCCACGGCCAGATCGATGCCCTTGGCGATCGAGGTCTCACTGAACGTGCAGCCCGGATCGCCCTTGCTGTCCTTCGTCGCGCAACTGCCCGGGGTATCGGCGCGCGCGACCACCAGTGTAGCCTGAAACGCCATGCCGTGGGTGCCCGCGTCATTCGCGCGCCCGGCGACCGTGAACGCCACCGCGGTGCCGTGGCCACCCTCGTCGTCCACGGTTCCCGTGCCCGCGACATAGGCCGATGCCGGATCGATCCGGTTGTCGAATTCGGGGCTTTGCAGATCGATCCCGCTGTCGACGATGCCGACCTTGACGCCGGCCCCGGTCGCGCCCGCGTCATAGGCGGCCAGCGCGTTGGCCGATACGGGGCCGACGCTCGCGCGGTATTCGGCGGTGTCGTAAAGCCCGGGCACCGGGGTCAACGTGGATGTTGGGGTCGGTGTCGGAGTTGGCGTCGGGGCCGGGGTAGACGGTGCCGGGGTGTTGTTGACCCCGCCGCCGCCATCGCCGCATGCCGCCAACGCGATGCACCCGGCCACCGCGACGGTGCGCAGCAACTGTATGCGGAAACCCTCGATCATGCCCGTGCCCCCCAGCCGACGGTACGCATAAGCATTATCATTGCTTTACAGACGCCTAACATACGCGCCCCGCTCCCGTTTTGCCCGCTGCCCCGTCGCTCCGTACTGCCCCCCGCGCCGCCCGCCGCCTTGCCCCTCACGCATCCCCCGCCTAAGGCCGCGGCCATGCTCGCGCGTCTATCGCACATCCGCAACTGGATATTCGATCTCGACAACACGCTGTACCCGGCGTCGACTCAGCTGTTCGCGCTGATCGATGCGCGGATGACGGCCTATATCGCCGATCGTTTCGCACTCGACACGGCCGAGGCACGGCGCGTGCAGAAGCAATATTTTTTCGATCACGGTACGACTTTGTCGGGCTTGATCGCCGACCATGCCATCGATCCGCACGAATTCCTCGCTTACGTCCACGATATCGAGATGGACCTGCTGGAGGAAAACGCGCCCCTCGCCGCCGCGATCGCCCGGCTGCCGGGGCGCAAGATCGTCTTCACCAATGCCGACACCGCATATGCCACGCGCGTCCTCGGCCGGCTGGGGCTCGGCGACAGTTTCGAAGCGGTGCACGACATCCACGCCATGGCGCTGAAGCCCAAGCCGCAGGCATCGGCCTATGCCGGTTTATGCGCCGCGTTCGGCATCGACCCGCACCAGAGCCTGTTCGTCGAGGACATGGCGCGCAACCTCGCGCCGGCCAAGGCGATCGGCATGACGACGGTATGGATCGACAACGGCTCCGAACAATCGGCAGGCGGCAGCCGCGATTTCGTCGATTTCACCACGCACGACATCAATCACTGGCTGCACATGATATTGGAGGCCGCATGACCGCCCAGCTCGACCGCATCATCGACCAGGCATGGGAAGAACGGGACGCGATCGGCTTTGCGACCCAGGGTGCGGTGCGTGATGCGGTCGATCGCGCGCTGGCGATGCTCGATGCGGGCACCGCCCGGGTGGCGGCGCCCGACCGTGACGGGGGCTGGCGCGTCAACCAGTGGCTCAAGAAGGCCGTGCTGTTGTCGTTCCGCCTCAACGACAATGTGCTGATGTCGAATGCGCCGGCGGACGGGCATTGGTGGGACAAGGTGCCGTCGAAATTCAGCGGCTGGGGCGAGGCGGAGTTCCGCGCCGCCGGCTTCCGCGCGGTGCCGGGCAGCGTGGTGCGGCGCGGCGCGTTCGTCGGCAAGGGCGCGGTGCTGATGCCGAGCTTCGTCAACATCGGCGCGCATGTCGGCGAGGGTACGATGGTCGATACCTGGGCGACCGTCGGCAGTTGCGCGCAGATCGGCCGCAACGTCCATCTGTCGGGCGGCGTGGGCATCGGCGGGGTGCTCGAGCCGCTCCAGGCCGATCCCGTCATCATCGGCGACGGCGCGTTCATCGGTGCGCGCGCCGAGGTGGCCGAAGGGGTCCGCGTCGGCGAGGGCGCGGTGCTGTCGATGGGGGTCTATCTCGGCGCGTCGACCAAGATCATCGACCGCGCGACCGGCGAAGTGTTCCGGGGCGAAGTGCCGCCTTATTCGGTCGTCGTGCCGGGGTCGACGGGCGGCGGTGATGGCAAGCCGGGCCTCTACTGCGCGGTGATCGTCAAGACGGTCGACGCCCAGACGCGCAGCAAGACCGCGATCAACGAATTGCTGCGCGACTGAGGGCTCGCGGCGTCAGCGCGCCGGGGGATCGGGTGGTTCGGCGGCCCAGCTGTGCCGCTCGACGATGATCGATTCGAC
>JALYTP010000353.1 GCA_030854225.1 Pseudomonadota bacterium | reverse complement strand
GCTCTGGCAAGACCGAAGTCTATTTCGAGGCCATCGCCGCCGCCATTCGGGCGGGAAAGCAGACGCTCGTCATGCTTCCCGAGATCGCGCTGACCGAACCGTTCCTCCAGCGCTTTACCGCGCGCTTCGGGTGCGAGCCGGTCGCGTGGCATTCGGGCCTGCGCCAGTCGCAACGCCGCCGCGCGTGGCGCGCGATCGCCAGCGGTCAGGCGCTGGTCACGGTCGGCGCGCGCTCCTCGCTGTTCCTGCCCTATGCGAACCTCGGGCTGATCGTCGTCGACGAGGCGCACGAGACGAGCTTCAAGCAGGAGGAGGGCGTTCATTATAACGCGCGCGACGTGGCGGTGATGCGCGGCAAGTTCGAGGAAATCCCGGTCGTCCTCGCCTCCGCCACGCCCGCGATCGAGACGCGCCAACAGGTCGAGATCGGCAATTATGCGGAGTTGAAACTGCCCGGTCGCTGGGGCGCGGCCGAAATGCCGACCATCCACCCGATCGACCTGATCGCCGAGCCGCCCGAGCGCGGCCGCTGGATCGCGCCGCGTCTCGTCACCGCGATCGACGAGACGCTGGCGAACGGCGAGCAGGCACTCCTGTTCCTCAACCGCCGCGGCTATGCCCCGCTGACGCTCTGCCGAACCTGCGGGCACCGCTTCCAATGCCCCAATTGCACCGCGTGGATGGTCGAGCACCGCCTCGTCCGCCGTCTTGCCTGTCATCATTGCGGCCATATCGAACCGGTGCCGCGCGCCTGCCCCGAATGCGGCAACGAGGATACGTTGGTCGCGGTCGGCCCCGGCGTCGAGCGCATCGCCGACGAAGCGGCGTTGCTCTGGCCCCAGGCGCGCATCGCGCAGGTGACGTCGGACACGATCTGGTCCCCCGCCAAGGCGGCTGAGTTCGTCGGGCGGATGGAGGCGGGCGCGATCGACATCGTGATCGGCACGCAGCTCATCACCAAGGGCTATCACTTCCCCAACCTGACGCTGGTCGGGGTGATCGACGCCGATCTCGGGCTCGGCGGTGGCGATCTGCGCGCGGCGGAGCGCACCTTTCAGCAGATCTGCCAAGTGGCGGGGCGCGCCGGGCGCGGGGCCAAGCCGGGGCATGTCTATATCCAGACGCACGATCCGAAGGCGGCGGTGATGCAGGCGCTGATCTCGGGCGATGCCGATGCGTTCTACGCCGCCGAGACCGAGGCGCGGCGCGAGGCGGGGGCCCCGCCGTTCGGGCGCTTCGCCGGGATCGTCGTCAGCTCGGAGGATCAGGGTGCCGCGCATGACATCGCCCGCGCGATCGGCCGCACCGCGCCCCCGATCGAGGGCATGCACGTCTACGGCCCCGCCCCCGCGCCGCTCGCGATGCTGCGCGGCCGCCACCGCTACCGCCTGCTCGTCCACGCCCGCCGCGCGCTGGATGTGCAGGACGTGATCCGCGACTGGCTCGGCGCGCTCGACTGGCCCGGCAAAGTACGCGTGGTGGTCGACGTCGATCCGTACAGTTTCGTTTGATCGGCACTAGCCAGCCCCGCCCCGATACTGCCAGAAGCGCGGATATGCTGCGCCGCCTCATCCTCTCGCTCATCGCGGTTCTGGCGATAAGCGCGCCCGCCGCCGCCGACGACATCGCCGCCAGCGCGCGCGGGGTGGTGCGCGTCGTCACGATCGCGGTGGTCGACGATCAGGTGGTGGGCTTCGGGCACGGTAGCGGCTTTGCCGTCGCGCCCAACCGTATCGTCACCAACGCGCATGTCGTCGAACTCGCCAAGCGCTACCCGGACAATGTCGTGATCGGCGTCGTCCCGTCGGAAGGCGCGAAGAGTTACGAGGCGAAGGTCGTCGCGATCGATTCGGTGAAGGATCTCGCGCTGATCGAGTTCACCGGCAATCCGCTCCCCACCGTCGCGCTCTATTCGGGCCCGGTGCAGGAGGGCGATCCCGTCACCGCGCTGGGCTATCCCGGCAATGTCGACGTCGCCACCGCGAAGTCGGCGGCGGATTATATCCACCCCCTCTCGCCGATTCGCTCCGAGGGTGTGTTTTCGGGGCGACGCCAATTGTCGGGGGTCGACGTGCTGCTGCACACCGCCGGCATCGCGCGCGGCAATTCGGGCGGGCCGCTGCTCGATCCGTGCGGGCGGGTGATCGGGGTCAATTCGGCGATCACGCAAGGCGAGCAGGGCGATTCGAATTTCGGCTTCGCGATCGCCGATTCGGAACTGACCCAATTCCTCGCCGCCGCGAAGCAGCCTTATGCCGCGGTCGGCGTGCCGTGCACCAGCATGGCGCAGCGCATGACCGAGGACAGCGCCGCCGATGCCAAGGCCGCCACCGATGCCGCCGCCGCCCGGCGCGACACCGACGCGCGCGCGCAATTCACGCATGAGGAAAAACTTGCCGCCGCGCGCGACGCCGCCGAGCGCACCCGCGAGAACGTGATCGCGCTGGCCGCCGTGTTGCTC
>JALYTP010000051.1 GCA_030854225.1 Pseudomonadota bacterium | reverse complement strand
GCGGCACACCGGGGCCGAGCGCGCTCGACGAGCTGTTGCGCCGCGCGCGCAATGCCGGCGGCGGTGGCGGTGGCGGCGGACGCCCGGGCATCCCCGGCGTACCCGGTCCTCGTTCGTTATGGGGCATCGGCATCGCGATCCTCGTGGCGGTGTGGCTGTTGTGGAGCTGCTTCCACCCGATCGGCCCGCAGCAACGCGGTGTCGTCACCATGTTCGGCAGCTATGCCGGCACGCTCGACCCCGGCGTTCGGCTGACTCTCCCCTCGCCCATCGCTTCGGTGACGAAGGTCGACGTGCAGCAGATCCGGATCGAGAAATTCCCCGACAGCGGCGATCAGGAAAACCTGATGCTCACGAGCGACCAGAATATCGTCAACCTGTCCTTCTCGGTGCGCTGGACCATTTCCAACCCCGAGGATTACGTGTTCCAGATCAAGGATCCCGTCTCGACCGTGCGGGCGACGGCGGAGAGCGTGATGCGCGAGGTTGTCGCCAACATGAGCCTGGATGATGCGATCGGCAGCGGGCGCAGCCTCATCGAATCACAAGTGCAGGACCGGATGCAGCGCATCCTCGACGAGTATAAATCGGGCGTCCACGTCCAGGGCGTGACGCTGAACGGTGCGGTGCCCCCGCAATCGGTGAAGGAATCGTTCAACGCCGTGATCGCCGCCCAGCAGAACGCCATCGCCACCAAGAACAAGGCGCGCGGCTATGCCCAGCAGCTGATGGCCAGCGCACAAGGCGAGGCGGCGCGGTTCGACAAGGTTTATGAGCAGTACAAGCTGGCCCCCGAGGTCACGCGCAAGCGGATGTATTACGAGACGATGGAGGCAGTGCTGTCCAAGACCGACAAGGTCGTGCTGGAGGCGCCCGGGGTGATGCCGTATCTGCCGATTGGCGCACGCAAGCTCCCCGAGGCCGCACCGCAGCCGGAGGCCGGCAAGTGAGCGCCGTCTCGTTCCGCAACCCGATCGCGCTCGGCATCGCCGCGTTGTTCGTGCTGATCCTGCTGGCGAGCACCTTCACGATCGTGCCCGAAACCAAACAGGCGGTGATCCTGCGCTTCGAAGTGCCGCAGCGCACGGTCAACGAATATCATGCGGGCGAACGGTTCGGCTATACGGGCGCCGGGCTGATCGCCAAGGTGCCGTTCCTCGACCGCATCGTGTGGGTCGACAAGCGCGTGCTCGATGTCGATTACGATCACCAGCAAGTGCTGTCGTCGGATCGCCAGCCGCTCGAGGTCGATGCCTATGCGCGCTTCCGCGTCGTCAATCCGCTGCGCATGGTCGTCACCGCGCGCAGCGAACAGGGCGTGACCGATGCACTGCGCCCGCTGCTCGGCACCGCGATTCGCAACGAGCTGGGCAACCAACCCTTCGCGACGTTGCTCAGCCCCGAGCGCGACAAGGTGATGGACAACATGCGCACGCGGATGCAGCGCTTTGCGTCGCAATATGGCGTTCAGATCGTCGATGTGCGGATCAAGCATGCCGACCTGCCCGACGGGAGCCCGCTGGACAGCGCGCTGACCCGCATGAAGACCGAGCGCGATCAGCAGGCGCAGACGATCCGCGCCGAGGGCAACCGCGATGCGCAGATCATCCAGGCCGACGCCGAGGCGCAGGCCGCGAACACCTATGCGCAGGCGTTCAACCAGGATCCGCAATTCTATGATTTCTACCGCGCGATGCAGTCGTACCGGCTGACGTTCGGCGCGGATAGCAACGCGGCAACCGGAAGCTCGCAGATCATCCTGTCGCCGAACAACGATTATCTGAAGCAATTCGAGGGACGTAAATAAACCCGCGCGACAGCTGTCAATCCGTTCATATTCAATCGCCGTTCAGCATCGCGGGGCCACATCTCGCCGCAACACTATCCGGCACATGAGAGGAAATATTCCACGTGCGATACGCATATGCCATCACCGGCGCGCTCCTTCTTGGCGGCTCGGTCGCCGCGCTGACCGTCCCCAACTCTTACGCCCTGGCGCAGACCGCGCAGAACGAACCTGGCGCGATCACCGCATCGGCGCCGCGCGCCGGCGCCCCGATGAGCTTCGCCGACATGGTGGCGAAGCTCCAGCCCGCCGTGGTCAACATCTCGACCAGCCAGCACATCAAGGTCGAGGCGCAGTCCAATCCGTTCGCCGGCACGCCGTTCGGTGAATTGTTCAACCAGATGAACGGTGGCCAGGGCGGCGGTAGCGGTCAGCCCGCCACGCGCGAGGCGCAGTCGCTGGGATCGGGTTTCATCATCTCGCCCGACGGCTATATCGTCACCAACAACCATGTCGTCGCGCCGGGCGCGAAGGGCGCGACGGTCGATTCGATCACCGCGATCATGATCGACCGCAAGGAATACAAGGCCAAGCTGATCGGTCGCGATCCGACCTCGGATCTTGCCTTGCTCAAGATCGACGCGACCAACCTGCCTTACGTCAAGTTCGGCGATTCGAACCATGCCCGCGTCGGCGACTGGGTGATCGCGATCGGCAACCCGTTCGGCATCGGATCTACGGTGACGGCTGGCATCGTCTCGGCGCTCCACCGCGTCACCGGCGCCGGCGCGTATGACCGCTTCATCCAGACCGATGCGGCGATCAACCAGGGCAATTCGGGCGGCCCGATGTTCGACATGAACGGCAACGTCATCGGCATCAATTCGCAGATCTTCTCCAGCCAGGCGGGCGGCAATATCGGCATCGGCTTCGCGATTCCCGCCGAAGACGCCAAACCGGTGATCGAGCAGCTGATGAAGGGCACCACGATCAAGCGCGGCTATCTCGGCATCGGCCCGCAACCGATCGACGACGATCTCGCGGCCTCGTTCAACCTGCCGAAGAACCACGGCGAGATCATCCGCAGCGTTGAGGCCGGCGGCCCCGCCGCCAAGGCCGGGTTGCAGGTCGGCGATGTTGTCACGCGCGTGGACGGGAAAGACGTCACGCCTGATCAATCGCTATCCTATCTCGTCGCCAACGTGACACCCGGCAGCCGCATTCCGCTCGACGTCATCCGCCAGGGCAAGGCGATGACCGTGCCGGTGGTTATCGCCACGCGGCCGAGCGAAGATGCGCTGGCCGCGCAACTCAACGGCAAGAGTGACGACGGTTTCGGTGACAGCGGCGACGATGACGGGGCAACGGCGGCCGTTCCATCGAGCAGCGCGCTGGGCGTCACGGTTCAGCCGCTCACGCCGCAGATTGCGCGCTCGGTGGGCGTCGATTCTACCGTCCACGGCGTGGTGATCGGCGCGACCGACCCGTCGAGCGACGCCGGGCAGAAGCTAAAGCGCGGCGATGTGATCGTCTCCGCCAACGGCCAGCCGGTTTCGACCGCCGCGCAGCTCGCCGCGATTATCGCGCAAGCCAAGAGCGCGGGGCGTGATCAGGTCGCGTTGTTCGTCGTGCGGGGCAAGAGCCCGGGCGCATTCGTGGGCATCAAGTTGAAGAAGTGAGGCTGGCCTTCGCGGCCTGCCTTTCCTAAGACCTTGGGCCGCGCCTCCTCTCCGGGAGGCGCGGCCTTGCTATTCGGGAGACGGCACATGGCGGACGCGACCAGCATCTTCATCGGGGCGAGCAGCGGCGGGGCGAACCCGCAGGCGCTTGAGCTCAAGCGAGCCAACCGCCACGGGCTGATCGCCGGCGCGACCGGCACCGGCAAGACGGTCACCATTCAGGGCATCATCGACGGGCTCAGTCAATCCGGCGTCCCCTGTTTCGTCGCCGACGTGAAGGGCGATCTGTCGGGGCTCGCGATGGCGGGCTCGCCGACATCGAAGTTGCACGAGCCCTTTGCCGCGCGCGCCAAGGAGATCGGGGATACCGACTGGACCTATACCGACAACCCCGTGCAGTTCTGGGATTTGTTCGGCGAACAGGGTCACCCGATCCGCACCACAGCGTCCGAGATGGGTCCGCTGCTCCTCTCCCGCCTGCTGGACCTCAACGAGGTGCAGGAAGGTGTGCTGACCATCGCCTTCACGGTTGCGGACAAGGATTCGTTGCTGTTGCTCGATCTCGATGATCTGCAGGCGATCCTGGTCGATGCCGCCAACCGCGCCGACGAGCTGACCGTCACTTACGGCAACGTCTCGAAGCAATCGGTGGGGACGATCCAGCGCTCGCTGCTGCAGCTCCGCTCCCAAGGCGCCGATCATTTCTTTGGCGAGCCAGCGTTGGCGATGGACGATTTCATCGGGTTGGACGACAAGGGCCGGGGCATCGTCAACATTCTCGCCGCTGACAAGCTAATGCAGAGCCCGAAGCTCTATTCGACCTTCCTCCTCTGGCTGCTTTCGCAACTGTTCGAGCATCTCCCGGAGATCGGTGATCCCGACAAGCCCAAATTGTGCTTCTTCTTCGACGAGGCGCATCTGCTGTTCGACGATATTCCCAAGGCGCTGGAGGACAAGATCGAGCAGGTCGTGCGCCTGATCCGATCCAAAGGGGTCGGCGTTTACTTCATCACCCAGAACCCGATCGACATTCCCGATGCCGTCGCGGGGCAGCTCAACAACCGCGTGCAACACAAGCTCAACGCCTTCACCCCGCGCGACCAGAAGGCGGTGAAGGCCGCCGCCGACACTTTTCGGGCCAATCCCGGCGTCGATGTCGCCACCGCGATCACCGAGTTGAAGGTCGGCGAAGCGCTCGTCTCGCTGCTCCAGCCCGACGGCGCCCCGTCACCCGTCCAGCGCACGTTGATCAAGCCCCCTGCAAGCCGTGTCGGCCCGGTGACGCCGCAGGAACGCGCGGTGATGATCCAGACCGATCCGATCGGCGCCAAATACGATACGCTGCTCAATCGCGAATCCGCCGCCGAACTGCTCACCGCCAAAGGCAATGAGGCTGCAGCCGCCGCTGCCGAAGCGCAAGCCAAGACGGTGGCCGATAAGGCCGCCGCCGCGCAGGCCAAGGACGATGCACGCGCCGCTAAAGACGCCGAACGTCAACGTATCGCGGACCAGCGCGAAGCCGACCGTCAGGCGCGTCTTCAGCAACAGGCGACAAACAATTCGGTGTGGAGCCGGGTGGCCACCTCCGCCGCGCGGTCGGCCAGTTCGGCGGTCGGTCGTCAGGTCGCCAACCAGGTCGCTAAATCGGTGTTCGGCTCATCGCGCGGTGCGGGCTCAAGCATCGTCGGCGGCCTGGTGCGCGGCGTGCTGGGCGGGCTGTTCAAGGGCCGATAGGAACGAAAGCGCCCGTGGTTCGTCCTCGTAGCATGCGGTTGCGTGCGTTGATGGCCGATCGGCGCGCTCACTGGATCGCCGGTGGCGTTGCCGCATTGCTCGCGGGTTTCCTGATCATCCTAGCCGCGTTTCCGTGGGACATGCTGCGCGCGGTCGTGGTGCGGCGCGCGAGCGAGCAGATCGGGCGTCCGGTAACGATCGGCGCGATCGAGCGGCGCGATGCGTTTTCATTTACCCCAACGGTGGTGATCCACGACGTGCGTGTGCCTCAGTCCGCCTGGGCGGGACCGGGCGAACTGGCGCGGATCGGCACGGCAACGGTGCGCTTCCCGGTCTGGCCGCTGCTGATCGGGCGGTTCAAGCCGCTGGAAATCGAGATAAGCGGACTTCGCCTCGCCTTGTCGCGCGACGAGAATGGACGGGAAAACTGGCATAAGACCGGCGCGCCCGAACCTGACGATGGGGGCGCCCCAATCCTGCTCGACAGTCTCGTCCTGCGCGATACGCGAGTGATTTACCGCGACGCCCTGCGCGATCGGGCGTTTTCGGTGCAGGTCATATCCGACGCAAAGCGGTTCCGCATCAACGGCGTCGGACGAGTGCTTGGCACGCCGGTGCAGGTTTCCGCGAGTGGCCCCGCGATCGCGGGGCGCGAGCGCAAGGCATGGCCGTTCCGCGCGCAAATCACCGGCGACGCGCTGGCGATGGCCGCGATCGGTCGCATGGATCGCCCGCTCGACACGCATCATCTGGTCATGGACGTGAAGGCCGAAGCAGACGATTTCCGGCTGATCGATGCGATCATCGAGGCCGGGTTGATCAGCACGCAGCGGGTTCGCCTAACCGCCCATGTTACGCGCGACGGCGAGACGTGGGACATCCAGCGCCTGGCCGGCATCGTCGGCAAGACGGATCTTGCGGGGCACGTTCTCGTCCGCAAGATCGACGGACGCCACCGGATCGATGCCGCTCTGACCTCCGACCATCTCACGTTCGACGATTTTGCTTCGAACGAAGGCATCGCGCAGGCGGCAGCTGCGAGTGCCGCCGATGGGCCGCGACTGGTGCCTGCCACGCGCATCGATATCGGCAAGATCGACCGCACCGATGGCGTGATCGACTTCACGGTGCATCATCTGGTCGACAACAAGGGCGCCTCTGCGCTGGCCGCCGTCCGGGGGCGAGCGACGATGGATCACCAACTGCTGACACTCGATCCGCTGGTTTTCACCATGACCCGGGGCACCCTCGAGGGCACCGTTCGCGTCGATCAGCGCGGTGGGCGGCAGCAGCCGATCGTCTCGCTCGATCTCGCGGTGAAGGATAGCAGCCTGGGCACGATCGCCGGCACCGGCGGCGGCGCGGTGGATGCACGGTTCGACGCGCACGCAGTGCTCAGCGGCACCGGCAGCACGATCCGTGAGGCGGTCGGTCGCTCAAGCGGACGCATCGGCGTGGTGGCGCGCGACGGCCAATTGCCCGCCAAACTCGCCTCGTATCTCGGTTTCGACGCCGGGCGCGGGCTGTTCACCGGAAGCGATGAGGAGGCGGGGCTGCGCTGCATGGCGCTGCGGCTCGATGTGAGGGGCGGCGTCGGCCACGCCGGGCCGATGGTGATCGACACGACGCGCAGCCAGGCGCGCGGCGACGGCACCGTCACCTTTCCCGGCGAAACGCTCGACCTGAACCTGGTCGGGCAGCCCAAGCAGAAGATCGTGCTGCGCTTGCCCGGTGCGATCCTGGTGCGCGGGACGATCGAACGGCCCGACATATCGGCACAGGAGGGCATGAAATCGGCGGGCAACATCATGAAGGCGATCGGGCGCGCGATCTCCGGCGATCAGGGGCCGCTGGCCGAGGACGCAGATTGCGATGCACTGGCCCGGCGCGCACTGCAATAAACGGCGGCGGGACAAAAAAAGCTGGCCCGCTTGACGGTCGCCGTGCAACCGTCGCGCATGGCTAGTACCACTCCCCCGGCATCGATCGCCGAACTCACCCTGCGCGGCGTCCTGCTTGGCGGCGCCATCACGCTGCTGTTCACCGCGGCGAACGTCTATCTGGGCCTCAAGGTCGGGCTGACCTTCGCGACCTCGATCCCCGCCGCCGTCATCTCGATGGCGATCCTGCGCTTCTTCAAGAACTCGACGATCCTGGAGAACAATATCGTCCAGACGATCGCCAGCGCGGCGGGCACGCTGGCCGCAATCATCTTCGTGCTGCCTGGGCTTATCTTCGTCGGTTGGTGGCAGGGTTTTCCCTATTGGACGACGGTGGCGGTGTGCGCGATCGGCGGCGTGTTGGGCGTGATGTTCTCGGTGCCGCTGCGCCGCGCCTTGGTCACCGGATCGGATCTGCCCTACCCCGAAGGCGTGGCCGCCGCCGAGGTGTTGAAGGTCGGCTTCGCCGAGGCTGGTAGCGAGGAGAATGTGAAGGGATTGCGGGTGATCCTGATCGGCTCGATCGTGTCGGCGGCGTTCCAGCTGCTCGCCACGCTGAAGCTGGTCGCTTCCGACATGACCAAGAATTTCCGCTTCGGCCCGGGCGCAACGGGCGCCTCGACCAGCTTTTCCATGGCGCTGATCGGGGTCGGCCATCTGGTCGGGCTGTCGGTTGGTGCTGCGATGTTTTTCGGCATGCTGATCGCCTGGGTCGGGCTGGTGCCGTTTCTTACTGCGCACGTGGCGGGCGCGACCGATGCCGTGGTGGCCGACGTCTTCCGCAACCAAGTGCGCTTCATCGGCGCGGGGACGATCGGCGTCGCCGCGATCTGGACGCTGGTCAAGATCATCGGCCCGATCATTGGGGGTATCCGTTCGGCGATGGCCGCATCGCGCGCGCGCGGCGCCGGCGAAATGCTGGAGCTGACCGAGCGCGATCTGCCGATCGGCATCGTCGGCGGCACGATCATCGCGACAATGCCACTGATCGCGATCCTGCTGTGGCAGTTCGCCGGGGACGGCCCGATCGCGGCGCACGGGCTGCCGGTGATCGGCGGCACGGTGATCTACATCATGCTGATCTCGGTCCTGATCGCGTCGGTATGCGGA
>JALYTP010000352.1 GCA_030854225.1 Pseudomonadota bacterium | reverse complement strand
CGCCCAGTCGGTCGTCGGCAGCCTCAAAAATCAAGGCATCGGCGTGGCGCTGGACGATTTCGGGACGGGGTATTCGAGCCTTGCGCATCTGCGCGCGCTGCCGTTCGACCGGATCAAGATCGACAAGAGTTTCATCATGTCGCTCAATACCAATGCCGAGAGTGCGGCGATCGTCAACGCGATCACGCGGCTGGGCGATAGCCTCAACCTGCCGATCACCGCCGAAGGGATCGAGGACGACGAAACGCTCGATCGTCTGCGGGCGCTCGGCTGTGCGCGCGGGCAAGGCTATGTGTTCGGGCGGCCGGTGAACATGGCGGCGACGCGGCGGCTGCTCGCCGAGCGTCGGTTGCTCTGGCAGCATCCGGTGCTGGACGTGGGCGACAGCGCGGCTACCAACCAACGCCTGGCTGGCTGAGATACGCCAACTCATCGGGCGTGGATGATCGGCCGAGGACCGCATTGCGCGACGGGAAGCGGCCGAAACGACCGATCACCGCAGCATGATCGTGCGCGATTTTCAGGTTCCCCGCTTCACCGAGCGCCTCGAACAGCGCGACACTGCGGCGTTGGAGCGCGCGATCCTCATGGACACTGCCCGCCCCTGCCCCTAGATCACCCCGCATGTCGCCCCCCGTCCAGGCCGAGATCATCACGCTCGGCTGTCGCCTCAACATCGCCGAAAGCGAAACGATCCGCCAGCTGGCGGGCGCGCGCGACATGGTGGTGGTCAACAGTTGCGCGGTGACCAACGAGGCGGTGCGGGAGACACGCCGCGCGATCCGCCGCGCGCGCCGCGACCGACCGGACGCGGAGATCGTCGTCACCGGGTGCGCGTCGCAGATCGATCCGGCGGGTTTCGCCGCGATGCCGGAGGTGAACCGGATCGTCGGCAATCTCGACAAATTGCGGGCTGATCACTGGGGCGCCGCGCATCCCGTGCCGGCGGCGTTCGACGGCCATTCCCGCGCGTTCGTCGAGGTGCAGAATGGCTGCGACCATCGCTGCACCTTCTGCGCGATCCCGTTCGGACGGGGGCCGTCGCGATCGGTCCCCGCTGGCGGCGTGATCGATCGCATTGCCGCGCTGGTCGATGCGGGGCACCGCGAGGTAGTGCTGACGGGGGTCGACCTGACCAGCTACGGCCCCGATCTGCCCGGCGCACCCACTCTCGGCTTGCTGGTCGAGCGCATTCTCGCGCACGCGCCAGCGCTCGAACGCTTGCGCCTCTCCTCGCTCGACGGGATCGAGATCGACGATCGCCTGTTCGACCTCATCACCACCGAGCGCCGGGTCATGCCGCACGTTCACCTGTCGCTCCAGGCCGGGGACGACATGATCCTCAAACGGATGAAGCGCCGCCATTCGCGCGCCGACAGCGTGCGTCTGGTCGAACGGCTCAAGGCGGCGGGACCGGAGATAGCGATCGGCGCCGACCTGATCGCCGGCTTCCCCACCGAAAGCGAGGCGATGTTCGCCGACACCCGCGCACTGATCGACGATTGCGACATCGTCCATGCCCACATCTTCCGATATTCCCCCCGCGCCGACACGCCGGCCGCACGGATGCCGCAGATCGAACCGGAAGTCCGCAAGGCGCGTGCCGCTTTGCTGCGCGAGGCAGCGGCGGGACGAAAAGCAGCATGGTTGCATTCGCTGGTCGGATCGACGCAGCAGGTGCTGGTCGAGCGGCCGGGCGACCGCGGACATTCGGGGAATTTCGCTGAGGTAGCGGTCGACACGCAGCCCGTCGGTGACGTTATCGCGGTAAAGGTTGAACGCACCGACGGCATCAAACTGTTCGGCTCATCGGCGAAAGCCGGGGTCCAGTTGCAAGACGCCGCCGAGGCAGCGCATCGCTCTGTTTCCACCTCCTTTCCAACTGGACCCCTGCCTTCGCCGGGGATCAAAAAATCGGCATGAGCACCACCCCTTCCTGGCACCAGAAACTTGTCGGCGGGTTCAAGCGGACCTCGGACAAGCTGATCGGCAATCTTGCCGGGCTTGGCGCGGCGCGGCTCGACGACGAGACGCTGGACGACATCGAGGAGGCGCTGATCGCCTCAGATCTCGGCCCGCAAACCGCCGCGCGCATTCGCGCTCGGCTGGCCGAAGGCAGTTTCGAACGCGACATGGAGGAGCTCGGCATCCGGCTGACGGTGGCCGAGGAAATCGAGAAGGTGCTGGCGCGCGTCGCCAAGCCGCTCGAGATCGAGGCTTTCCCGCGCCCGCAGGTGATCCTCGTCATCGGCGTCAACGGCTCCGGCAAGACGACGACGATCGCAAAGCTGGCACACTGGTTGAAGGAACAGGATTACGGCGTGATGCTCGCCGCCGGCGATACCTTCCGTGCCGCCGCCATCGGTCAGCTTGCCACCTGGGCCGAACGCGCCGGGGTGCCGATCGTCTCAGGCAAGGAAGGCGGCGATGCGGCCGGCATCGTTTACGAGGCGGTCAAGCAGG
>JALYTP010000351.1 GCA_030854225.1 Pseudomonadota bacterium | reverse complement strand
ATCGCGCCCAGCGCGGCGAAGCCCTGCGCCTGATCTTCGACCGCCGTCACGATGAAATACACCGCGATCGGCGACAGCACCGGAAGCAGCGACGGGATGATCATTTCCTTGATCGCCGCCTTGGTCACGATGTCGACCGTGCGGGCGTAATTGGGGCGGCTCGTCCCTTCCATGATGCCGGGGTTGGAACGGAACTGCTCGCGCACGTCCTCGACGACCGATCCCGCCGCGCGGCCGACCGCCGTCATACCGAACGCGCCGAACAGATAGGGCAGCAGCGCGCCGAGCAGCAGCCCGACGATGACGAACGGATTGCTGAGCGAGAAATCCACCGTCAGGCCGGGGAAATAGCGCGTCAGATCGGTCGTGTACGCGCCGAACAGCACCAGCGCGGCGAGCGCGGCCGAACCGATCGCATAGCCTTTGGTCACCGCCTTGGTGGTGTTGCCAACCGCATCCAGCGCGTCGGTGCGGTGGCGCACGTCATCGGGCAGCCCCGCCATCTCGGCGATGCCGCCGGCATTGTCGGTGACAGGACCATAAGCGTCGAGCGCGACGACCATGCCGGCCAGCGCGAGCAGCGAGGTCGCGGCGAACGCCACCCCGATGATCCCCGCCAGCTTGAACGCCGCGATCACCGCGACGACGATCACGAGCGTCGGCAGCGCGGTCGATTCCAGGCTGATCGCCAGACCCTGGATCACGTTGGTGCCGTGGCCGGTCTGCGATGCCTTGGCGATCGACTTGACCGGGCGGTAGTTGGTGCCGGTATAATATTCGGTGATCCACACCAGCAGGCCGGTGACGGCCAGGCCGATCATCATGCACCAGAACAGCTTCATGCCGGTCGCCGCCTGCACCGCGGCGCCCGTGGTCGCTTCGGCGGTGAAGCCGGCATCGAGGAAGCCGTTGCCCCCGATCGCCGCGTTCATGTCGCCCAACGCCCATTTGGTGGCGAAGAAGATCGCCGGGATCGACAGGATCACGGTGAGCCAGAAGCCCTTGTAGAGCGCGCCCATGATCGATCCCTTGGCGCCGAGGCGCACGGCATAAGTGCCGATGATCGAGGTGATGATGCACACCCCGCCGACGATCAGCGGGAGGCTCATCAGCGCGAACAGCTTGTCCGCATGCGGCAGCAGCAGCGCGATCGAGACCATCGTGAGGCCGATCGTGACGACATAGGTTTCGAACAGATCGGCCGCCATGCCGGCGCAGTCGCCGACATTGTCGCCGACGTTATCGGCGATGACGGCGGGGTTGCGGGGGTCATCCTCGGGAATGCCCGCCTCGACCTTGCCGACCAGATCGGCGCCGACGTCGGCCGCCTTGGTGAAGATACCGCCGCCGAGACGCGCGAAGATCGAGATGAGCGACGCGCCGAACGCCAGCGCGGTCAGCGCCTCGACGATCTGATGGTCGGCGGGGGACAGGCCCTTATACCCGGTGAGATACCAGAACACGCCCGAGATCGCGAGCAGGCCGAGGCCCGCCACCAGCATGCCGGTGATCGCGCCTGAGCGGAACGCCAGCGTCAACCCGCCCTGCAGCGAGGTGCGCGCAGCCTCGGCCGTGCGCACGTTGGCGCGCACCGAGATGTTCATCCCGATATAGCCCGCCGCCCCCGACAGGATCGCGCCGATCAGGAAGCCGACCGTCGACAGCGTGCCGAGCGTGAAAAACAGGATCACCGCGACGACCACGCCGACGATGCCGATCGCGGTATATTGCCGCCCGAGATAGGCCTTCGCGCCCTCCTGGATCGCGGCGGCGATGTCCTGCATCTTCTCGTTGCCGGGCGATGCCTTGAGCACCTGGACGCTGGTGAACAAGCCATAGAGTACGGCGATCACGCCGCAGATCATGGCCGCATAAACGATATGCATGGTCTGGCAGTCCTTCCCCTTGCGCGACGATGCGCCTTATCGCGTTGCATCGCCACGGTTTGGCGCGGTGTATAAAGGCGCGTGGCGCTTGTGCAAGCGGTGGCGCGCGCTCAGTGTTCGAAGCCGAGCCGATCGGGAAGCGCAAGCGCGGTGCCGCCATCATGGAGCGTCAGCCCGCCGCCCGCCGCGAACGCGCCGATGCGCGTGGCGGGCACGGGCGGCGTGAAATCGGCGGGAGCGGCGAACATCAGCTCGTAATCGTCCCCCGCCGTCGCGGCGGCGAGGCGGGCGGCGTGGTTCTCCCCGCCAAACGCGCGGTAGGCGTCGGACAACGGCACCGCGCCAAGGTCGATCGCGACGGCGAGCCCGCTGGCGGCGGCCATGCGCCGCGCATCGATCAACAGTCCGTCGGACACGTCCATCATCGCGTGGACCTGGCCAGCAAGCGCGCGTCCCTCCGCGAGACGCGGCTGCGGGCGACGATATGCGGCGAGGAGAACGGCCGGGCCGGCTTGCCCACGCGCGATGGCGAGCCCCGCGCCCGCATCGCCGATGCTGCCGGTCACCCACAGCGCATCGCCGTCC
>JALYTP010000350.1 GCA_030854225.1 Pseudomonadota bacterium | reverse complement strand
ATCGTCGAGGGCACGGCGGGCAATACCGGGATCGGCCTCGCGCTTGTCGGCAACGCCAAGGGCTACAAGACGATCATCGTCATGCCCGAAACCCAGGGCCGCGAGAAGATGGACACGCTGCGCGCGCTCGGCGCCGAACTGGTTTTGGTGCCCGCTGCGCCATATTCGAACTGCGCGCATTTCGTGCATACCAGCCGGCGGATCGCCGGCGAGACGCCGGGCGCGATCTGGGCCAATCAGTTCGATAACGTTGCCAACAGGCATGCGCATATCACCGGAACAGCAGAAGAAATCTGGACGCAGATGGACGGGCGGATCGATGGCTTCACCTGCGCGGTGGGCACCGGGGGCACGCTCGCTGGCGTCGGGCTGGGGCTGAAAGCCAAGGACGACAAGGTGTGCATCGCGCTCAGCGATCCGCACGGCGCGGCGCTGTATGATTATTATGCGCACGGCGAGCTGAAATCGGAAGGGTCGTCGGTCGCCGAGGGGATCGGGCAGGGGCGGATCACCGCCAATCTCGACGGCGCGCCGGTCGATGCGCAATTCCGCATCCCGGACGAGGAAGGGCTGGACTGGGTCGGCAAACTGCTCGCCGACGAGGGGCTGTGCCTGGGGCTGTCGTCGGGGATCAACGTGGCGGGCGCGGTGCGGCTGGCGCGGCAGCTCGGCCCGGGCAGCAGGGTCGTGACGATCCTGTGCGATACCGGGTTTCGCTATCTCTCGACACTCTACAATCCCGCGTGGCTGGCGGCGAACGGCCTGCCGGTGTTTCCGTGGCTGGCCGGTGCTTGACCCACCAGCCGGCGCGCGACGGGCCGTGGCATCGACAAGACGGGCGCCGCCCCCTATCCTGAGCGCGCGATGACGATCCGCCAGGACCAGGAACAGACCTCGCAACGGGTCAAAGTGGGGATGATCGGCCTCGCTGCCGTGCTGTTGCTGATCGGCCTCGCCGCGGCGGTGTTCAATACGGCGACGCGGGAGAAGCCGGTGATCGTCGCTGGTGGCGCGCGGCCCGAAGTGGTCGCCAATCTCGTCGCGGACAATCAGGCTGCGCCGGTCGGCGCCCCAACCAACGAGCCCCTCGCCGAACTCGGCGTCGCCCCCGGCACCACCGATGCCAATATCGCGGCGCCCGCTGCGGCGGCGCATCAGCGTTAACAGCGCGGCGATGATGCAATCTGCCGGGAATCGCAGGGAAATTGCGGGCGCATCCGGAGTCGGTCGAGGAAAGTGCGCGGCAGCTACTCAATCGACCGTGAACACAGCACGAACATGCAAAGATGGTGAAGATAAAATCGCCCCGAAATAGAAGTTGATAGCGCTTCATCCCTGAAATTCCCCGGTAATCCCCTTGTATCCCCGTTAATCCCGCGCTACGCCCGTAAGGATTGAGGGGCAGACTCGACGCGCCTGCGACAACGCAGCGCCGGGAAGCGGGTGCGGACCGCTTCCGGGCACGGGGAAGGTCTGTCCGATCGGGTGCAGGGGCAGGCGTGGTCGACAGGATCAGCTATCAGGGGGATGGGATCGGGCTTGTCGATGACAAGGGCCGGGTCGCAATTCCGTCTGCGCTGCGCACCATCCTCGCCGCGAACAGCCCGCGCGCCGACGGCAAGGACGGCGGCAGCGTCATCATCGGCGTGCATCCGAAATTCCCGTGCCTGCGCGCTTATGATCCCGCTTATGCCGATGTGTTGCGCGCCGAGCTCGATCATCGCGTTGCGACCTATACCGGCGCCGATGGCGAGCCGAATTATGCCTTCAAGCAGCGCGGCGCGAGCGGCGAGGCGGTGCCGTTCGATGGCTCCGGGCGCTGCATCATGCCCGGCTTCCCGCGCGATTATGCCCAGATCGATGCCAACGCTTTCTTCTGGGGGTCGATGGACTGGATCGAAATCTGGGATCCCAGGACGCTGATCGAGGCAGACGGCGCCGATCCGCTGGTCAAGGCCGCGTGCCGATACCATTGCAAACAAAAGGGAATCGCGCTGTGAGCGCCCCCGATCAACCCCATGTCCCCGTGTTGCTGGACGAAGTGATCGACGTGCTCGCCGTTTGCCCCGGCGAGTGTCATGTCGATGCGACGTTCGGCGCCGGGGGCTACACGCGGGCGCTGCTCGCCCTCGGCGTTCGCGTCTTCGCGTTCGACCGCGATCCGGATGCGATCACCGCCGGCCGTTCGGCGGAGGCCGCGAGCGGCGGCGCGTTGACGCTGATCGCCGCGCCCTTTTCGGCGTTGGAAGGCGAGCTGGCCACCCGCGACGCGCTGCCCGTCGACGGCGTGGTGATGGATATCGGCGTGTCGTCGATGCAGCTCGACCAGGCCGAGCGCGGCTTTTCATTCCAGGCCGACGGCCCGCTCGACATGCGCATGAGTCAGGAGGGCGGGAGCGCGGCCGATTTCGTCAACACCGCCGACGAAGGCGCGATCGCCGATGTGCTTTATCACTACGGCGACGAGCCGAAAT
>JALYTP010000050.1 GCA_030854225.1 Pseudomonadota bacterium | reverse complement strand
GGCACCTTCATGGTGATGGGGCTGATCGGCCTGATCGTCGCCAGCCTGCTCAACCTGTACTTCCAGTCTGGCGGGCTGGCACTGGTGATCAGCCTGGTCGGCGTGGTGATCTTCGCCGGGCTGACCGCGTGGGACACGCAGCGCACCAAGAATATGTATTATGCCGTTGCCGGGACCGAGGCCGAGCAGCGCGTCGTCATCATGTCGGCGACCAGCCTGTATCTGGATTTCGTCAACATGTTCCTGTTCCTGCTGCGCATCTTCGGCAGCTCGCGGAACTAAACGGCGCGGCCATGCGCTGCGTTTTTCCAGGGCCCGGCGGGAGAACCTGCCGGGCCTTTTTCTTTGTCGCCCGCCATTCCCTTGTCACCGAACGTCCTGCGCCGTTCGATCGGCAGAAAGTGACGGTCATGCGGCGCGGTCGAGCGCCGCCGCCGGGAACAGGCGCGCCGCCCGGATCGTTACCCGCCTGAATTCCCGGAGGCTGACATGACCGACGATCCCAAGACGCTCCCCGATAAGGCGATGGACCGCATGGCGGTCGCCCCCGGCGATCCCAAGGAGGCCGACCATATCCACCACCCCCGCCAGGATGCGGGCCAGGATCAGTCGATCGTCGAGCGGCTCGCCAAGAACCCCGAAAGCAAGGAGGCGCGGCTCGACACCGCGCTCGACGAATCGATGGACGCGTCCGATCCGCCATCCGGCACGCAGCCGGTGCATTCGCACGAGCCGCCCGCGTCGTCCGGATACGATGCCGAGGCCGAGAAGAAGCGGAAAGCTGATCGTTGACCGGCTGAGGCGGATCATCGCGGGCCGCGTTGCCGGCCGATATGTTGCGCAATGGCCGCACCCGCGCGTCGATTGCACCCCGCCGCCATCGCTTCGCCGCAACCATGTTGTGCCGCAACACCATCTCTGATTCCATGCTTAACGCCGGGAAACGGCGCGTTAACCATGGGGTAAAGGGTGGTGGCGCATGGTGATCCCGGTTCCTTTTGGAAAGGACGGGGTGACGACATGGCTTCTCGCACGAAACCGGCAAATGGCCCGATGACGCTGGCCGAGATGAAGGAGTTTGCGGGCTTCAGCGCCGCGACCCAGCGCTATATTCGCCGCAGCCTCGATATCGGGCTCGACCGGGACGACGCCATGACCCGCTGGTCGCGCGACGTGGTGGAGGCGGCGAGCATCCGCGCGCAGGCCAAGCTCTATCGCCGCCTGCCCGATCTGCGCGAGATCATCCCCGACGAAAGCGGGCTGGACGTGGTCGAGCCGTTCCTCGCGCCGCTCGTCACCGTGTCGGCATTCGATCTGGGGCAGGGGCGTTTGACGACGTTTTCCGCCTACCGCTTTCTGTACGAACGGCTGATCGGCGCGGAAATCCGCCCGTGGCTGCCCGCCGCCTTCTGCGCGGCGGCGGCGCTCCCGCACCTCCACCCCGATTTGCGGCGCAAGCTGCTCCAGTCGATCAGCGAAGCCGCAGCGACCGCCTCGGGCTGGTCGAACCGTCAGCCGGCCTTCTTCCCGCATTGGGTCGAAAAAGTGGAGAGCGCCGCGCCGATGGCGCATTGAGGACGCGGGCTTCCCGCTTTGTCGCCGCCATCGCGGTACGCGGAATCACCCCCGCACCGATGCCTTCAGCAATTCGGACGTGACAGGATAGCCCAGGTCGTCGGGGATGCAGAGGTGGCGCTGGCCGTCGCGTTCTTCCTCCCACGGTGTGACCGCGCGGACGGGGATATCGGCGGCATGCGCGGCGGCTTCGTCGAAGCTCGAAAACTGCGCGAGGCGTTCGAGGTTGCGGCGGGTCGGGAAGATGATCCGTGCACGGCCGGCGTCCGCCTCGTCGAGTACGCCTCTCGCGCTCATCCAGAACACGCGGACGTTCTCGGTATCGTCGACCACCGGGTCGGGTGCCCCCTCGGGCAGCCGTGCGAGGTAGAAGCGCGTGTCGAAGATCCGCATGTGACGGTGCGCCGGCAGCCAGCGCGCGAAGGGCACGAGCGCGTCGGGCGCGAGGCTTAGCCCAGCCCGCTGCAATAACGCCGCGAACGGCGTGCCATCGTGCAATCCGCGCCGCAACGCCGTCAGCGCGGCGGCGTCCGGCACCGCGTTCAGGCCCACCGGCACCCCGGTTTCCTCGATCGTCTCGCGGATGGCGGCGACGCGGGCGGCCATATCATCGGGCTCTCCACCGAGGTTCGCCGCGAGCGCATGGTCGCCCGGGTCGATCCGCCCGCCGGGAAACACCAGCGCACCGCCCGCAAAGACCATCGCCTTGGCGCGCTCGACGATCAGCAATTCGGGCGCGTTCGGCCCCTTGCGGAACAGCACCAAAGTAGCGGCGGGAATGGCGGGTGGAGGCTCGGTCACGCCGGCGACCTTAGAGGCGCTGCGCGATATGCCAAGGCGGTTGCGCACTGCGTCGGCGCGCGCCATGCTGCAGGCAACAGGGCAGCACAGGGGCGCAGCATATGAGACTCGGCACTCTTCTCGCAGGGGCGGCGGCGCTCGCGCTAACGGGTATCGCGCATGGGCAGATGCAGGGCGATCGGGCGACCGAGGCGGCGTTCGACGCGGGGATCAGCGCGCAGGACCAGCTCGACTGGATGAAGCAGATGTCGTCCGAGCCGAACCAGGTCGGCACCCCGCACGACAAGGCCAATGCCGATTTCATGCTCGCCAAGTTCAAGGAATGGGGCTGGGACGCGCATATCGAGACCTTCCAGGTGCTCTATCCGACCCCGATTTCGACCACGGTCGAGATGGTCGCGCCGCAGAAGATCGTGCTCGGCGGGCAGGAGCCGGCGATTCCCGGCGACGATACCAGCGGCAACACCGCGGGCGCGCTGCCGCCTTATGTCGCGTATCAGGGCGACGGAGATGTCACCGGCGATCTGGTGTACGTCAATTACGGCATGCCCGACGATTACAAGGCGCTCGAGCGGCGCGGCGTCAGCGTGAAGGGCAAGATCGCGATCGCGCGCTACGGCGTCGGGTGGCGCGGGTTGAAGCCCAAGCTGGCGCAGGAACACGGCGCGATCGGCTGCATCATCTATTCCGACCCCGCCGACGACGGCTACAACCAGAGCGATCCCTATCCCAAGGGCGGTGCGCGGCCCGATGTCGGCGTGCAACGCGGATCGGTCGCCGACATGACGATCTATCCCGGCGATCCGTTGACCCCCGGCGTCGGCGCGACCGCGAACGCCAAGCGCCTGACCCGCGCCGAGGCGACGACGATCCTCAAGATCCCGGTGCTGCCGATGTCGTATGGCGACGCGGTCAAACTGCTCTCGCGGCTCGGTGGCCCTGTTTCGCCCGCGGCGTTCCACGGCAGCCTGCCGATCACCTATCACCTCGGCGGCGACGGCGCGGTGAAGGTGCATCTGGCGGTCAAGTCCGACTGGCGCCTTCGCCCGATCTACGATGTGATCGCGATGCTGAAAGGCAGCGACTATCCCGATCAATGGGTGATACGCGGCAACCACCATGACGGCTGGGTGTTCGGCGCGTCCGACCCGCTGTCCGGCAACGTCGCGATGATGTCCGAGGCGAAGGCGCTGGGGGGCATGTGGGCCAAGGGCTGGCGGCCCAAGCGCACGATCGTCTACACCGGATGGGACGCCGAGGAGCCGATGCTGCTGGGGTCGACCGAATGGGCCGAAGAGCACGCCGCCGAGTTGAAGGCCAAGGCGGTGATCTACCTCAACAGCGACGTCAACGGGCGCGGCTTCCTCTATGTCGAGGGCAGCCACGATTACCAGCATATGGTGAACGCCGTCGCCGCCGACGTGACCGATCCCGAAACCGGCGTCAGCGTGGCGGCGCGGTTGCGCGCCGGGATACGGGTCGCGGCATTCGATCATGAGGGACCGAACGACGCGGCGGCGCTGGCGGCGGCGGAAAAGGGCGGGGACGTGCCGATCGGCCCGCTCGGATCGGGGTCGGACTATTCGGCCTATCTCCAGCATCTCGGCCTGCCCGCGCTCAACGTCGGGTTCGGCGGCGAGGACGAGACCGGGGGCGTCTACCATTCGGTCTATGACAGTTATCATCACATGACGACGTTCGACGACCCCGGCCTGAAATACGGCGCGGCCTTGTCCAAGACGGTCGGGCGGATGGTGCTGCGCGTCGCCGATGCCGACACCCCGCCGCAACGTTTCGGCGATTTCGCCGACACCGTCGCGACCTATCTGGGCGAGGTGAAGAAGCTCGCGGCGGACCGTCGCACGCAGGATCGCACGCGCGAAAAGCTTATCGCCGACGATGCGTTCCGCCTGGCGAGCGATCCGTTGAAGCCGGTCGGCGCCGCCGCCGCCGAGCCGCTGACCCCGCATATCGATCTGGCTAGTCTGGAGGATGCGGTCGACCGGCTCGAAATATCCGCCGCGGCGTTCGATGGCGCCTATGCCGACAAGGGCGCGTCACTCGATCCGCGCGCCCGCGTCAAATTGAATGCGCAACTCCGCGATATCGACCAGCTCCTGCTCGACGATCGCGGGCTGCCCGGCCGGCCGTGGTACAAGAACATGATCTACGCGCCCGGCCGCTTCACCGGCTACGGCGCCAAGACGCTGCCCGGCGTGCGCGAGGCGATCGAGGAGCGCCGCTTCGACGACGCGACCGACTATGCCAGGCGCACCGCCAAGGTGCTCGACGCTTACGCCGCGCGCCTGGATGCGGCGCGGGTTACGGTGATGGCGAAGTGAGAAGGGAGCGTTTGCAATTGTGTCGGTCGTGGCAACATTCGGCTTGGGCTGTGCCGTAAATCGGCGGCGGGCAAGTTGGCGCGCCCTCGCCGCCGGCGCAGATGATTGGTATGACGAGACATGCGCAAAGCGGGTAGGGGCGAGGCCCGCCGCTAACCTCCCTCGGCCGCGCTGAACTCTGGCGACTAAGTCATTGAAAAAATGGTGGACGCACTTGGGGTCGAACCAAGGACCCGCTGATTAAGAGCGCGTCTTTTCAATAACGATATCAATCGCTTAGCTGCATTCCTGTTTAACAAACATTAACAACGTTTAGCAACGAGCAACCTTTGGCAACGACACAAATTCGCTCATACTCGGAGAACTTGCCACTGCTCTTCGGATTGACGACGCCGTGCCAGACAGTTGCCATGCTGCCACGATAGTTGCGCCGACCAGCGCCATCACGAACGGACCGTATTCTGGCGACTCAAACACGCTTACCACGCGCTCATTGCGCGCGAAGAGGTTTGGCACGCCATGCGCAGTAAGAGGGTTAACTGAGAATAGCGTACCCGGCACGTAAATCATGCCCATCGGCTTTCCGACACAAGGCATGTGCAGCCGATGATAGTTTTTGGGCGAAAGGTACAGTTGGGCAAAGCTGTCGTGGCGAAACTGGCGCGCCAGCTCGGTGTCGCCACCAATCAGGTCGACGGTAGTGAAGCGATGAACCTTCGCCTGCAGGATTTGACTGTCGTCGATGTCACCAAACTGGCTAAGCGCGCCGTCCACCGGGCAGATGAAGTCGGGCTCGGTCGAGGGTCGGACGCCTGCCTTGAGCGGGCGGCGCCGACCGGCAGCAGACGATGACGCTCATCGCCGACGAGTTCATCCGCCGCTTACTGCTCCACTTCCTGCCCAGGGCTTCCACCGCATCCGCCATTACGGCCTGCTCGCCGGTGCCACCCGCAAGGCGCACCTCGACCATGCCCGACGGTTGCTCGGCGTCGCACCGCCCGCTGTCACTGACGCGCCGATCGACCCGCCTGACGTTCGCCCGCCGTGCCCGTGCTGCGGCGGCTGCATGCTCGTCATCGAAACCTTCGAACGCTGGCGCCAACCCCGCACCCCGCCGCACGGCACCGCATCGACCGGGACCGCCACGTCATGACCACGCATGGCCAGACCTTACCGCGCGCCGACGTTCATGGGCTTCCCGCGACGATGCCGCCCCGAGTGCCCCGCGTTACCTCAGGCGCCGGTCCTGACCCGCTTCCAGGCCGATCCTGGTGTCTGCGGGTAACATCCACGGCCATCGATACGCGTCGGGACGACCGTCGCACGCGCCCCACCCTGGTGCGAAAACCGAAAACCCCATAGGTCAACGCCCGTGGCACGCGGCTTCCCGCTTTGGAGGATATCGTACGCCTTCCGGCATCCGATATCCTTCACAAATGTCGTCATTTAGCCCAGATCGCTACGATCCCGAAACTGGCCATCCCAGGATACAAATGCTCGCAATTTAAACCGTTCGAGAAGTTTTCGGTCGGTCTATTGCATCAGCGCCGTGCGGGTCGCGTCATCGGCCGGATAGAAGCATTCGAGGGTGAGTTCGGCGAGCGTGATATCGGTTGCGGTGCCGAACACCGTCGTGGTCGAGAGGAACGACAGCGTCCTGCCCTTGGTCGGGTCGGTCAGGACCAGCGGCACCGCCACGGCGCTGACCGGTCGCGGCGGCGAAGAGCTTCTCGCAATCGGCAACGCGTTCAGTTCTGCGTGCAGTGCGACGAGAACGGGATCGCTCGACCGGCTGGCTTCATCACGCAGCCGGGCCAGCAAGTGATGCCGCCATTCCGCAAGGTTGGCGATGCGAGGTGCCAGCCCGCCTGGCGAAAGGCTGAGACGCAGGATGTTTACCGGCGGCACGAGCAGCGCCGGATCGACCCCGCCGAGCAATGTCGTCACCGCATCGTTGGCGGCGACCAGGTTCCAGTGCCGATCGACCGCGAGCGCGGGAAACGGCGCATGCCCTGCCAGCACCGCCTCGACCGCGGCTCTGGCGGCTGCCATGTCGGGTTGGTCAAGTGGCCGCTCGCGGTGCAGTGGAGCGTAGCCCCCGGCCAGCAACAGCCGGTTGCGCTCGCGCAGCGGCATGGCCAGCGGCTCCGCGAGGCGCAGCAGCATTTCCCGGCTTGGCACGGATCGGCCGCTTTCGACGAAGCTCAGGTGCCGCGTGGAGATGTCCGCTTCGCCGGCCAGGTCGAGCTGGCTGAAGCGTCGACGCGCGCGCCAATCGCGCAGCAGATCGCCAACGGAATCGAGCTGGGTCGCCATGGTCGCGGTATAGCGAACCCGGTGCCGGATGCCATTACCCGCCAGGTAATCGCATTGCTTCGATACCCGCAGCATCATGCCCGCCGTTCGCAAAGGAGAACGACCATGACTGACCCGATGACCATCGCCGATCGCTATCTTGCCGTGTGGAACGAAGCCGATCAGTCTGCGCGACATGCAGCCCTTGCCGAGCAATGGGCGCCCGATGCGCGCTACATCGATCCTTTGATGTCGGGAAGCGGCCCGGGCAGCATCGCAACGATGATAGAGGCGGCACGGGCGCAGTTTCCGGGCCACGCCTTCGCGCTATCGGGAAAGCCCGACGGATACGGCAATTATGTGCGCTTCTCGTGGACACTTGCGCCTGATGGCGGCGCACCGATCGGCGGCGGCACCGATATCGTCCGGCTCCGTGACGACGGCCGCATCGCGGAGGTCGTCGGCTTTCTCGACGGTGCGGCGGTATGAGCGCGCCCTTCGTGAACCTGCCGGGTGGGCATCAATTGTTCGTCCGTGATTGGGGTGGCGGCAAGCCGGTCCTTCTCCTCGCCGGCTGGGCGATGGATTCGCGTATCTGGTGCGAGGTCATGCTCGCGCTGAACGCCGCCGGCCTGCGTACGATCGCGTATGACCGCCGCGGGCACGGGCGATCGACCGATTTTGGCGGGCTCGACTACGATAGCCTCGCTGACGACCTGGCTACGGCGCTCGTTGCGCTTGATCTGGACGACGTGACGCTGGTCGTGCATTCCGGCGCTGGCGGCGAAGCGATCCGCTATGTCAGCCGGCATGGCTCGAGCCGGATCGCCCGGATCGTGCTCGTCGGGGCTACCGGCCCGCGAATGCTGGCAGGACCCGGCCATCCCGTCGGCGCAACACCGGCAATGCTCGATACTTTGTCGGCGCAACTCGGGGCCGATTTGTCGGGCTGGATTGATCAGAACATCGAACCGTTCGCGCCGGGCACATCGCTGCGGATCAACGAATGGATGGCGGCGATGGTGCTCGACTGCTCGTGCCGCGCCATCGTCGATTTTCAGCGCACCATTGTCGAAACCGATCTGACCGACGAGGCGGCCGCACTCGATCTGCCGGTGACGATCATCCATGGTGACCGCGATGTGTCCGCGCCGATCGATTTGACGGCGCGGCGCTACGCAAAGCTGATCCGGCGTGCCGAACTCCTCGTTTACGAAGGCGTCGCGCACGGCGTGATGGTGACCGATCCAAAACGTCTGGCGTGCGATATCATCG
>JALYTP010000349.1 GCA_030854225.1 Pseudomonadota bacterium | reverse complement strand
GCGCATACCCCCGCGCGCCTGACGCTTTACGCTGCCGCCGCGCTCGCTTACCGCACCGCCATGCCGATGGCGCCGCCCCCCGATCTCTCGACACTGTCGCTCGCCGAGATCGCCCGGCTGGCCGCCGAACAGAAGCTGCCGCCGGTCGAGCGCTGGAACCCGGATCATTGCGGCGACAGCGAGATGCGCATCGCGCGGGACGGCACCTGGTTTCATCAGGGCTCGCCGATCGGCCGCGTGGAGATGGTGCGGTTGTTCTCGACCATCCTGCGCCGCGAGCCCGACGGGGGCTACGTGCTCGTAACGCCGGTCGAAAAGCTCGATATCGTGGTGGATGACGCGCCCTTCGTCGCGGTCGAACTGAAGATGGAGGGCGGCGGAAAGCAAGCGACGCTCGCCTTCCGGCTCAACACAGGCGATGTCGTGGCGGCGGGGCCGGACCACCCGCTGCGCTTTCGACAGCGGGACGACGGCCCCCACCCCTATCTCCATGTCCGCGCCGGGTTGGAGGCACTCGTGGCACGAGCGGTCTATTACGACCTCGCGCAGATCGCCCTGGCGGGGGACGACGATCGCCCCGGCGTGTGGAGCAACGGCGCGTTTTTCGCCCTGGAGCCCGACGCATGACGCTCGCCGATCGCCTGCGCCACGCGCTCCACGCCACCAGCAATGGCGACATCGTGCTGTTGACCGGGGATCACCGCGATGCGGCACCCGCGCCTGCAGGGGCAGTGACCCCCGCCGCCGTCCTCATCGCGGTGACCGATCGCGCGGCACCGGGGGTGATCCTGACACAGCGTACCGACACGCTGTCGCGTCATCCCGGCCAGATCGCCTTTCCCGGCGGCCGCGTCGATCCGGGTGACCGCGATGCGATTGCCGCGGCGCTGCGCGAGGCAGAGGAGGAGATCGCGCTGCCCGCGGCACAGGTGGTCGTCATCGGCGAGGCGGACCGATACCGCACGATCACCGGGTTCGAGGTCACGCCCGTCATCGCGGTCGTGCCCCCGGGGCTTCGCCTGACCCCGAATGCCGGCGAAGTGGCGGACGTGTTCGAGGTGCCGCTCGATTTCGTGCTCGATTCGGCCAACCACATCGAAGCCAGCGTCGAATTCCAGGGCCGCAACCGGCATTATTACGAGATCACCTGGAACGATCGCCGCATCTGGGGCGCCACGGCGGCGATGATCGTCAACCTCTCGCGGCGGCTGCGATGGCAGGTCTGACGCTGCCCGCCGCCGCATGGCGCCAGCGCGAGGGGCTCGACCTTCTATGCGACACGCTCGGCGCGCGCGACGGCGCGGTGCGGTATGTCGGCGGCGCGGTGCGCGACGCGTTGCTCGCGATCGATGTCGCCGACTTGGATCTCGCGACGATCCACGCGCCGGATGAGGTAATCGCCCGGCTCGACGGGGCGCGGATCAAGGCGGTGCCGACCGGCCTGGCGCACGGCACCGTCACCGCCGTGCTGCCCGGCGGCCCGGTCGAGATCACCACGCTGCGCCGTGACATGGCGACCGATGGCCGTCACGCGGTCGTCGCCTTTACCGACGATTGGCGCGCGGATGCGGCGCGGCGCGATTTCACGATCAACGCGCTCTATGCCGACCCGCTCAGCGGTGCGATTTTCGATTATTTCGACGGGGTCGTCGATCTGCGCGCCGGGCGCGTGCGGTTCATCGGCGATCCGCTGGAACGTATCGCCGAGGATCATCTTCGTATCCTGCGTTTCTTCCGCTTTCAGGCGCGGTTCGGGCAGGTCATCGATCAGGATGGACTTGCGGCGTGCGTCGCGCGGGCGAACGACTTGATGGCATTGTCGCGCGAGCGAATCGCGGCGGAGTTGCTCCGGCTGCTGGTCGCCCGCGATGCCGCCTCGGTCGTGCGACTGATGGTGGCGAGGAATATCCTCGCGCCCGTTTTGCCCGAGATCGGCGATCTTGCCCGCTTCGAGCGGATCGTGCGGCGCGAGGACGCGGCGTCGATGAAGGGCAGCGCGCTCCTTCGACTCGTGGGCTTGCTCTCCACCGACTCGGTCGATGACGTCGGCGCCCGGCTCAAGCTGTCGAATGCCGACCGCAAGCGCATACGGATCGCCGCGCAACCGCTGCTGACCGGCGATCCGCTGGTGCTGCGTTACCGGCTCGGCGCGGTGGGCGCGCGCGATCAGTTGTTGTTGTCGGACCTGGACGATGCCGCCGTCGCGCAGAAACTAAGGGTGGTGGACACCGCACCCCTCCCCGCTTTCACGTTGACCGGCGGCGCGCTGGTCGAGCGAGGCGTGCGCAAAGGCCCCGATGTCGCGCGCTTGTTGCGGCAGATCGAGGATCAATGGATCGCGGAAGGGTTCCCCCCCGCCAACCGTGTCGATCAGATGGCGGCCGCGACGGTTGCGCGCTGGCGCGACGACAGCATCGCATAGGCGTCCCCCGCTTCCAGCGGTTTGGCGTAGATGAAGCCCTGCCCGTAGGTGCAGCCGAGCG
>JALYTP010000348.1 GCA_030854225.1 Pseudomonadota bacterium | reverse complement strand
GTTTCGATCTGCTCGCGCTCGATGCCTTTTCGTCCGATGCCGTCCCGATGCATTTGATGACGCGCGAGGCATTTGCCGATTACGCGCGCGTGCTGGCGCCCGACGGGCTGCTGCTGGTGCATATCTCGAACCGCATGCTCGACCTCGAACCCGTCGTTTCGGCGGCGGCGCGGGCAGGGGGGTGGAGCGCCGCGCAATTGCTCTACACCCCATTGGCGGGCGATCCGATCGCGCGCGCCAAGTCGCAGTGGATCGCGCTGTCGCATGATCCCTCGCGCATTGCCGCGCTGCGCGCGCGCGACGCGGCGTGGCAACCATTGCCGCCTTATCCCGGCTTCACGCCGTGGAGCGACGATTATTCGACGATCCTGCCGCTGATCAAGGCGTGGCGCTGACCGTGTTTCAGGCTGGTTTGACGAGCGCCTGAATCGCGGCGATGCGCGCGGTCTGGTCGTTCAGCATCGCATCGGCTTCGGCCTTCGCCGCATCGAGCGCCGGATAGGCCGGCTGGGCATCGCTGGCGCGCGCAATCGCGCTGGTCTCGATATCGGTGAGCGTGGCCGACGTGGTGGCGCGATAACCGTCGAGTTCGGCGAGCGCGGTCTGCGCCGCGATCCACGGTTCGCTACCGACGGCAGCGCCGCGCGCGCCGCGCGCCGCATGTTCAGCGCGGTCGGCGGCGGCGGTGAACGCCGCGGCGTTGCCGGTGAGCGTGGCGCGATAGGCGGCAATGTCGCGGTCCAGTGTCGGATCGGCGGCGACGGGGCCGGCCGGCGCCACAATCGGTTCCGCATCGCTCCGCGCCTCGATCGCACGCGGGAGGAGCGAGGGGTATCGCTGCGTGGTCACGGCGCTGCATCCGGCGATCACCAGCGGGAGCGCGAGGGCGAGGAAAACGGGCTTCATCGCATGCCGGTCTATGCGCCGAACGGGCCACGCGCAACGCACTTGCGCATCGCCGCGACCGCCTCTATGAGCCCCTTTCCCAAGCGCCCGTAGCTCAGCTGGATAGAGCATCAGACTACGAATCTGAGGGTCGGGCGTTCGAATCGCTCCGGGCGCACCACTTTTTCCAACGGGTTCGTGCAAGCTTCACGGATCCCCTTCATGGCGCAAGGCCAACCTGTGGCTGCCGGACGTGATACCGAGGCCATGTTCGCGACGATGATCGGGGCGTGGCGGGGCGAGACGGGAGTGGCGGAGGTGTTGGCATGACGAAGGCCATATCGATGATCGCTGCGCTGGCGACCATCGCCGCCGCCGGGATCGGCGCGTCGCCGCCGCCGCCGGGCACGCTCACCGTGCGCGTCACCAACGTGCGCAATGCCAAGGGTGAGGTGCATATCGACATCTGCCCGCAAGCATACTTCCTCAAGGACAATTGCCCCTATGCCGCGTCCGCCCCGGCGCGCACCGGCGTTACGGTCGTCGTCGTGCATAACGTTCCCGCCGGGCATTATGCGGTGCAGGCGTTCCATGACGAAAACCTCAACCACAAGGTCGACCGTGCGCTGTTCGGCATCCCGAAAGAGGGGGTCGGCTTTTCCAACGACGCGCCGATCCACCTCGGGCCCCCGAAATGGGCCGATGCGGTGTTCGCGTTCAACGGCGGCGATCAGACGATCCAGCTGAAGACGCGCTATTTCCTCGGCGCGTCCGGCCCGGCGGTGCATTGACCTTCTCGCTGCGCACCCTGGTGCCCCATGCGGTGTCGGCCAGCATCCGGCGTCCGTGGGTGACGGTGGCGGTTGCGGTGTTCGTCGCCGCGCTCGCGCTGGTTTTCATCGCCGGTCATTTCACGATGACCACCGACACCGCGCAATTGATCTCGCCCAATGTCGGCTGGCGCCAGCACGAACGCGCGATGGACGACGCCTTTCCGCAACTTCGCGATGCGATGCTGGTGGTGGTCGACGGCGCGACGCCGGAACTGGCCGAGGACGGAGCGGCGAAGCTCGCCGCGACGATGAGCGCGGACGGCAAGCATTTTCGCGTCGTGCGGCGCCCCGATGGCGGCGAATTCCTCTCGCGCGAGGGGTTGCTGTTCGGCTCGACCGACGAGGTGAAGGGCACCACCGCCGCGTTGATCCAGGCGCAACCCTTGCTCGGCCCGCTTGCCGCCGATCCGTCGCTGCGCGGTGTCGCCGCCGCGATGACCACCATGCTCGACGGGGTGGACAATGGCTCGGCGACGCTGGCACGGATCGACCGGCCGATACGCACGCTGGCCGGCGCGACGGAGCGATCGCTTGACGGCAAACCCGCGTTCTTCTCCTGGCAGCGGCTTTTCGCCGGGTCCGGGTCAGGCGCCGCGGCGCCCACCCGGCGCCTGATCCTCGCGCGCCCGGTGCTCGATTACGGCTCGATCACCCCGGGCGAGGATGCGGGCAAGGCGGTGCACGAGGCGGCGCGGGCGCTCCATCTCGATGCGGCGCACGGTGTCGATGTGCGGCTGACCGGCGATGTGCCGCTGTCGGACGAGGAATTCTCGACGCTG
>JALYTP010000347.1 GCA_030854225.1 Pseudomonadota bacterium | reverse complement strand
GGGATGGACCGTGTTCGGCGGTTACACCTATCTCGATGCCAAGGTGGTCGATGGCGGTCAGAGCGCGCTCGCCGTGGCGGCGAATGGCGCTGCGCCTGCGCCACCGGTCTATGTCGCCTCGGCCAACACCTATGCCTCACCATCGTTCGCGACGCATATCCCGTCGACCGCGATGGTCCAGCCGCTGCCGGGTCAGCGCACGATAACCGCAGTGCCGGTGCGGCCATCGCCGCCGATCCCCGCACGACCCACCACCGCACCGCCCGTCGCGGCACCGGCCGTCGCGGCACCGCCGGTAAGAACGGCTCCGCCGGTGGCCGTCGCGCGTGTCGAACCGGCCAGAATCCCGCCGACGACGGTTGAGCCCGCAAGGACCGAAGCCCGGACGATCGAGCCCGTAAGGACGACGGCGGCGATACCGGCCGCGCCGATCGTCGTCGCTCCCGCCCCGGCGCCCGTTCCCTCGGTCGCGGTGGCGGCGATCGCTGCGCCGGTGTCGTCGCCATCGCAAATGACCGCGCCGCTTTCTCCCAACAATGTGTCGCGCGCGCCGATGCCCCTTCCCGTTGCCGTGAAGCCAATGCCGGCGATGGCGCGCGCCATCCCGCCACCGGTGGCGCCGTTGACGCTCGCCGAGCTGGTACGCGGCGAGCCGCCGCGCCGGTTGGTGGCCCCGGCGACTCCCGCCGTGGAGGAGGCACCGTCGCCCGCCGCGATCATCCGACCGACCAATGCGGCCCGCAGCGAGGAGTCGATCGTGGCTTCGATGACGACCACCGTCCAGCCGCTTGCCGAGGGTGAACGCGCGCCCGAACCGGCACCGCGTAGCGAATCGGCGGTAGCGCCCGTCGCTGTAAAGCCCGTTCCAGCCCCGGTCCCGACGATCAAGATCGCGCGCGAGCCCGCCCCGCCATCGTCGGTCGACACCCGAAGGGCGCAAGCCGCCGCCGCCGTCGCCGAGAAGAAGAAGGCCGACGCGAAGAAACTGGCCGAAGCCCGCAAGGCCGCCGAGGAGAAGAAGGCGGCCGAGGAAAAGCGCAAGAACGATCCCAAGCGCCTGGAACCGCAACGCATCTGGGTACAGGTGGCGGGGGGCGCCAACGAAGCCGGGCTGGCAAAGGCCTATGCGGCAGCACGCGACAAGGCATCCGCGCTCAAGGGTCGGGCGGCGTGGACGACGCCCCTGCGCGCCACCAACCGCGTGCTCGTCGGGCCGTTCGCGAGCGACGGCGAGGCGCAGAGTTTCGTCAACAAATTGGGCGGACAGGGCGTCTCCGCCTTCACCTTTACCAGCGACGCGGGGCAGAAAATCACTAAATTGCCCGGCAAGTAGCGGCGGTTCCAATAACGGCGGCGCGCGTTAAAGGGGTCGCATGACACGCGCGCCCTGGGCATCGTTCCCCGAGAACAGCCGTGGCCGCCGCCATGCCGAGCCGGAGCCCGGCGCGCGGGGCCCGCGCGATGCGTTTCAGCGCGACCGCGACCGGATCATCCATTCGATCAGCTTTCGCCGGCTGCGCCACAAGACACAGGTGTTCGTCGCGCCCGATGGCGACCATTTCCGTGTGCGCCTGACCCACAGCCTGGAGGTCGCGCAGATCGCCCGCACGGTGGCCCGCGCGCTGGGGCTGAACGAGGATTTGACCGAGGCGCTGGCGCTGGCGCACGATATCGGCCACCCGCCGTTCGGCCATGCCGGCGAAGATGCGTTGCAGGCCGCGCTCGCGGCGCAAGGCGGGTTCGATCACAACGGCAACACGCTGCGCACGTTGATGACGATCGACAGCCCCTATCCGCGCTGGCCTGGGCTCAACCTGACATGGGAGACGCTGGAAGGGCTGGCCAAGCATAACGGGCCGGTGACCGATCCCGGCTGGGCGCTGGCACAGGCGGACGATGACGTTCCGCTCGAACTGGCATCGTGGCCCAGTCTCGAAGCGCAAGTGGCGGCGATTGCCGACGATATTGCCTACGACAATCACGATATCGACGATGGTCTGCGCGCCGGGTTGCTCAGCCTCGATCAGTTGTTCGCCGTGCCGATGGTGGCGCGCGGATGGGAGAGCGTCCGCGCGCGGTTCCCCGACGTGCCGCAGGCGCGGCTGACCGGAGAATTGGTGCGTAGCCAGATCGGGGCGATGGTCAACGATCTGATCATGGAGACGCGGCGGCGCATCGCCGGGGGCGGGGTCGAAACCGTCGCCGATGTGCGGGCGGCGGGGCGCTGCCTGGCGGGATTCTCCCCCGCGATGCAAGAGGACGAGCACGTGCTCAAGCGGTTCATGTACGCCAACCTCTACCACCATCCGCGCCAGCTTGCGGCGGCCGGCTCGGCGGCGCTAGTGGTGGCGGGGCTGTTCGAGGCGTATCGCGCCGATCCGTTGGGTATGCCGGGCGACTGGCCCGCGCACCTGCCCGAAGCCGAACCGGCGCGCAGCCGCCATATCGCCGACTTCATCGCCGGCATGACCGATCGCTACGCCGTCGCGCGGTATCGCGAGGTGATCGGGCCG
>JALYTP010000346.1 GCA_030854225.1 Pseudomonadota bacterium | reverse complement strand
CCTTTGCCGCCGCGATACGCCGCGCCAGTGGGCTCGCCTTGATGCGGTCGCCCGATGCGGCGGATGCGGGCGCGGGCTTGATTTCGACCTTGGGAGACTCGACTGGCTTGGCAGTCTCGACCTTGGACTCTTCCTTCGGCGCCTCTACCTTGGGCCCTTCTGCCTTCTTCGCCGAAGCGGCCGCGGATGCATCCTCGCCCTCACTCGCCAGCGTCATGATGACGGTGCCGACCTTCACCCCGTCGGTGCCCTCGGCGACGAGGATCTGCTGCACCACGCCCTCGTCGACCGCCTCGAACTCCATCGTCGCCTTGTCGGTCTCGATCTCGGCCATCAGGTCGCCCGACTTGACGCTGTCGCCCTCCTTCACCAGCCATTTGGCCAGCGTGCCCTCCTCCATCGTCGGGGATAGCGCAGGCATCTTGATCTCGACGGGCATGAAGACACATCCTCCGGGGCCGAATAGGTGGCGGCGATGTTCCTTCGCGCCACCGTCCGCGCGGGTCAAGCCTTGCGCCGCGCCGCGCCGCAAGCCATGTCGCGCCGACAGGAGGGGCGGCCATGCGCATCTATCTCGTGGTGATCGACGATACGCCCGAATCGGGCATCGCGTTGCGCTTCGCCGCGCGCCGGGCAGTGAAGACCGGCGGCGGGGTCGAAATCCTCGCCTTGATCCCGCCGGCGGAATTCGTCGCGTTCGGCGGGGTGCAGGCGACGATCGAAGAAGAGGCGCGGTTGCACGCCGAAGCGCTGGTCGCCAGCGCGGCGGGCGCGTTGATCGAGGAATCGGGGCTGCGCCCGTCGATCACCGTGCGACAGGGCGAGGCGCCCAGGGTGATCCGCGAGATGATCGCGGCGAACCCCGATATCGCCGCGCTGGTGCTCGGCTCGGCGGCGAGCGGCGCGCCGGGTCCGCTGGTCGGCCATTTTGCGGGGGTGGAACCCGGCACGTTGACGGTGCCGCTGATGATCGTCCCCGGCAGCCTGGACCGCGAGGGGATCGACCGGCTGAGCTGACGTCGCGGGCGTACCTTTCCGGTCGGTGCCGCGCATCGCGCCCGGAACCATCGGCACCGCCTGACGTGAAATCGCGATCACAGGCTTGAAGCCGGCGAGCGATACGCTCACGATGCGGCGATGCGCATCCTCCTCCCCGCCGTCGCTTTATCCCTCTCGCTCGCCATCGGGGCGCCTGCCATGGCCAAGGATTCACCCGATCCCGCACGGTTGCGCGCCACGGTGGACAAATTGGTGAGCTTCGGCACCCGCCACACCTTGTCCTCGCCCGACGATCCGGTGCGCGGCATCGGCGCGGCGCGGCGCTGGGCCGGGGGCGAGTTGACGCGCGTGTCGGATGCGTGCGGCGGATGCATCACCGTCGCCAATATCGCGCGCACCGTCACCGGCGCGCGCGCGCCGAACGGGGTCAATATCGTCGACGTGATCGGCTTCCAGCAGGGGCTCGATCCCAAGCGCGTGGTGATCGTCGGCGCGCATATCGACAGTCGCGTCACCGACGTGATGAACGCCACCGCCGACGCGCCCGGCGCGAACGACGACGGATCGGGCGTGGCGCTGGTGCTGGAGGCGGCGCGGATTTTGTCGAAAGAGAAATTCCGCGCGACGATCGTCTACGCGATCTTCTCGGGCGAGGAGCAGGGGCTGTACGGCGGATCGCTGCTCGCCGACACGGCCAAGGAACGCGGCTGGACCGTATCGGCGATGCTCAACAACGATATCGTCGGCAACACGATGGGCCAGAACGGCATCCGCGTCGCCGACCGCGTACGCGTCTTTTCCGAAGGCATTCGCGCGTCGGAGGATTTGCCGCAACAGATGGCGCGGCGTGCCAATGGCGGCGAGGATGACGGGCCGAGCCGTGCGCTCGCCAAGGCGGCGGATGCGGTGGCGGCGACCATCCCCGGCGGGCTGGACGTCTTTCTCGATCGCCGGCCCGACCGCTTTCTGCGCGGCGGCGATCACGAGCCGTTCCTGAAACTGGGCTATCCCGCGATCCGCTTCTCGGTCGGCGCCGAGGATTGGGATCAGCAACACCAGGATCTGCGGACCGAGAAGGGCCGCACTTATGGCGATACCGTCGACAAGATGGACTTCCCGTATCTGGCGAAGGTCACCGCGATCAACATCGCGACGATCCGCCGGCTGGCCGCCGCGCCCGCCGCGCCATCGGGCGTGACGATCGAGGGTGCGCTGAGCCAGGATACGACCGTCAAGTGGCAACCGGTCGCTGGGGCGGCGAGCTACCGTATCCGCTGGCGCCGCAACGACGCGCAGGATTGGCAGAAATCGCTCGACGTGCCGGCGTCCGCGACGAGCAAGGTGCTGGTCGCGGTGCCGGTCGACGACGATTTCGTCGGCGTCTCGGCGGTCAGCGCGGACGGGGCGGAAAGCCTGGTGACTTTCGCTGGCCCCGCGCCGCGCTGACGCCCCCCCGAATCGGATTATCCGAAGATCAGCTGCCGAGAATCCGCGGCTTGGGCTTGGGCGCGGGGCGGCA
>JALYTP010000345.1 GCA_030854225.1 Pseudomonadota bacterium | reverse complement strand
CGGTGTTCCGCCGCGAGCGCGAGCGACGCCCAGCGCCTCAGGTCGTCCGGATCGTCATAAACCTCGTCAGGCGCGCGCCGGTAACTCATCGACCGGGTCTTGCCGCCCTCGCGTTCGACGGTGAAGCGCGGCGCGCCGATGGCATCCCATTCGGCATCGCTCACCGCGTCCGCCTTGAACCATAGCGCATCGAACGCCAGGATCGCGAACGCCACGCCCTGGCAATACAGCGCCGCGCCGCCGAACAGCCGTTTGCGGGTTACTGCACCGATTGGCGCGAGCGCCTCGGCGATCCAGTCGGCCAGATGCTCGTCGATCGCCATCCCCGCTTTTACCGAGCCGCCGTCAGCTTCAATCCCGCGATGCACGCGACCGCGCCGAGGATCAGCAGCAGGCGCGGCAGGCTGGCCGGTTCCTGATACCAGGCGATGCCGACGATCACCGTACCGAGCGCGCCGATCCCGCCCCATACCGCATAGGCCGTGCCCATCGGGATCGCGCGCGAGGCGACCTCCAGCAAGCCCATCGACAGCGCGACCGAGGCGAGGAAGCCGAACGTCCACGGCACATTCCGGAAATTGTCGACATGGCGCAGGCAGGTGGTGAAGCCGATTTCGAACAGGCCACCGATGACCAGCCACACCCACGCCATCAGGTGCGGCCCGCAAGCTTGGTCAGCGCCTCGCCCGAGACGCGGTGGACGGTCCATTCGTCCATCGCCTCGGCACCAAGGCTTTCGTAGAAGGCGATGGCGGGCGCGTTCCAGTCGAGCACCGACCATTCGAACCGCGTGCACCCACGATCGACCGCGATCCCCGCGAGATGGCGCAGCAGCGCGGTGCCGGCCCCCGTCCCGCGTGCCTCCGGCGTCACATAAAGATCCTCGAGATACAGGCCGCGCCAGCCGGTCCAGGTCGAGAAATTGTGGAAGAACAAGGCCATGCCGACTGGTGCGCCGTCAATCTCCGCGATCACCGCCTCGGCCGATCGTTCGCCGAACAAGGCGGTGCGCAGCAGGCCTTCGGTCGCGACCACCGCATCGGGCTCGCGCTCATAGACCGCCAGCTCCGTCACGAAACGCAGGATGGTGGCGACGTCGGCATCGTTCGCCGGGCGGATGGTCAGAGTCACAGGGCAGCCTCCACATTCTCGATCCCACGCCGCCGCGCCGCGACCAGGCAGCCGGCGATAATCAGCGCCGCCCCCGCCAGCGTATAGACCGCGACGCGCTCCCCGAACACGATCCATCCCCACAAAGCGGCCCAGACGAAGCCGGTATATTCGGTCGGCGCGAGATAATTCGCCTCGCCGCGCGCATAGGCCCAGGCGAGCAACAGCAGCGACACCGTCGCCAGCACCGCGGCGAGCAGGATCGCCGGCGCGTGCCGTGCATCCGGCAGGTGCGCGAACCACGGCGAGCCGATCGCGAGGATCGTGCTGACGATAACGCTCTGGAAGAACGCCACCTCGCTCGGCTTCGCGACCAGCGCCTGCTGGCGCATCAGCACGATGTTGTACGCATAGCATACCGCCGACAGCAGCACCGCGACGGTGCCGCGGAATCGTTCGGGCGACGGCGCGGCAGTCGCCTGGCCCAGCAGGATGACTCCCACCCCGGCAAAGGCGATCACCGATGCGACGATCGCCCGCCGCGATATCGCCTCCTTGAGCAGGAACGCCGCACCGAACAACGCGAGCAAGGGCGCGATGAACGCGAGCGCGATGGCCTGCGCCATCGGCACACGCGCCAGGCCCCAGAAGAACGTCACCGCCATCACCGCGGACACCGAGCCGCGAATCAGATGCACACGCAGCGTGGACCGCGCGGGCCAGCCGCGCCGGCGCGGGAGGTAGAAGGCGCCGGTCAGGATCGCGCCGGCCATCGTGCGCCACAGCAACGTGTCATACGCGCCGAGCTGGAGCACCAGCCCCTTCATCACCGCGTCCATCGACGAGAAGATCGCGATGCCGAGCACGGCGACGGCGAAGGGCGCCGCAGGACTGGTCATATCGCGCGCATCACGCGCCATGGATAGCGCGCGTCGCAATCCTCGTCACGCACGCGCTTTTAATGATCTCATAAGGTCAGTTTATGCTTTGCGGCTGCTCGGCTGCGCGATGGGACCGCCAGCCAGCCGGGCGAAATAATCGTAGATCGCCGCCTCGCTCCTGGTCGATGCATCGTGCCAGCTCGGCGCGTCGGCGAGGTTAACCGGATGGCCATCGGAATCGACCACCAGCACGGTCGGCGTGCCCTTGATCCCATCGAGCCCGAAATGCCGCGCGAGATCGAGATTCTTGTCCTTCTGTCCGACATCGATCCACACCAGTTCGTAGCGCGGCGCGAGCATCGCGGCAAAACGCGGCGTGGCGAACCAGCCGGCCAGCGCGCGGCTGTCATGGCACCAGTTCGCGCCGAACACGAGGATGATGCGGTGACCATTCGCCTTGGCGCGGGCCAGTGCCGCCGCGACGTCGGCTGCCGCGCGCGCCGGATCGCCGAACGGCTTGGCCTCGGGA
>JALYTP010000344.1 GCA_030854225.1 Pseudomonadota bacterium | reverse complement strand
CACATTGGCATGGGACACCGTCGCCACCTTCACCCGGGTCAACGCGGCGACAAAATGCTCCAGTTTCTTGAGCGGGAAGCTGTGCAGGTCGACGAAATCACCCGGAATATGGATCGCGACGATCTGACGGCGACCATCGGGCAGATCCTTGTACCGTTCGACAAACCCCTCGAGCAACAGCGTGCACTGGGTCAGCGGCGTCTGCTCGCGCACGATGATCTGCTTCGCGGCAAAGTCGGCCTCGCGCGTGAACGCCGCCTCCAGCGCGACGCACTCCTCGTCGGACAGGACGGGCTTGTGATGGGTTTGGAGAAACAGGCGGCTGATCATGACGATCTCGGATCCTTGGAACGAGACGTTCGCCCCGAGCGTATTAGCGCATCACTGCGGAGGACGGAAGCGTGCCTAGACAGGCCCATGACACGCCGACCCATGCGACGGCAGAAGAAGGCGAGGTGATGCTCGACGGCCCCGACGGGGTGGCGGTATCGCTGACGCCGGATGCGGCGCATCGCTCGGCCAAAGCCATCGCGGAGGCCGCGAGCGCCGCCGCCAGTCAATCAAAACGGCCCGACAAGAAGCCCTAGACCCACCTCAAGGTTTATCGGCGGCCTTGTACGCCGCGTGACACGCCCCGCACGTCCCGCCCACCACGGTCAATTGCGCGGCGAATCCCGCCGTATCGCCAGCTGCGGCGAGTACCGAAAGCCTGTCTGCCTCGGCGGCATATTGCGCGGCGTCTTTCTCGAACCCCGCACGGTCGCTCCATACCGCCGGCAACGCGTCGCTGCCTGCGCCACCGCTGCCTGCGGGAAAGACGCCCGGGAGGGCGTGCGCCCAGCTTGCCAGCGCCTTCGCCGCGAAAGCCAGCGTCTTCACATCGTCACCCCGGTGGATCGCCGCCTTCATCGATCCGAACACCGCACCCGACATCCGGAACGCCGCCTGGCGCGTCGCCACGGCATCGTCCTGCGGGCGCGCCGTCGCCCCGATGAGCGCCACCCCCGCCAGCGCCACTCCTGGCAGCATCAGCCCCACCGTCCGCCATCGCCGCTGTGCCACAATGCTCACCTCCACCGGTTAGCGACCGACGCTAAACGCGTTAACCGTGTCGTCAAGCGGCGCGTTAACCTCGCGCGCTTATGACGAGCGCATGTTCAACTCGCGCATCTTTCGCAATCGCTGGGCCGCCTTGCTGTGGGCCGGCGGCATCCTCTGGACGGCCTATGATGTCGCAAGCGCGGCCCCGGCCCCCGCCCCGACGCACAACACCGCTGCCCCCGCGGACGAGGATGCGAGCGCCGCGACGGTCGACAAGGCGGATCTCGCGGTGCTGATGAACACGATCAGCGGCTAACGCCCCCAGAATACGAAGCCGACCGCTCCCATGATGCAGACCAGCGCACCGAGATAGCGCCAGCTGAGCGGTTCACCGAGCACGGCCACCGCGAAGACGGCGAACACGATCAGCGTAATCGCCTCCTGCACGATCTTCAGCTGCCCGCCGCTCCAGCCATGGGCATAGCCAAGGCGATTTGCCGGCACCGCGAGGCAATATTCGAACAGCGCGATCCCCAGCTGATCGCGATGACCAGCACGATCGGCTTGTCCATGCCGCCCTTGAGATGCCAGTACCACGCGGTGGTCATGAAGCAGTTCGACAGGATCAGCAGCAAGATCGTCGGCATCGCGGCCCTTTCCCGAACGACGAGCGCGCACGCGGACGGGGCGCGCGGACGGGGCGCGCGTCAGCCCCGATCGACCGCCGTGCAGGCGACCGGCGGCAGATGCGGCCGGGTGAACGTCGCATCCCTGCCCTTGCCGATCAGATCATATCCCTGCCCCCTATACCAGATCCCCGAGGCGGGGCGTTGTCCCTTCAGCATCGCCAGCAGCTTGCCGCCCGATCGGATCGCGGCGGTATCGGCATCGTTGTCGAACCGGGCCTGCAATCCGCTCCCGTCCATGCAGCGATAGCCCGCCGTCACGATATTGGGCGCGTCCCCTCGCTTGCCCCGCTTGTCGGGCGGCGTCTGTCCCGGCCGTGGCTTGATATCGGCGCTGTGCAGATGCCAGCTCCTCTGCGCGGTGGTCGCACCGTCGATATCGCCCGTGCGGTGGAGCGTCACGTTGCCGATCATATAGACCGGCGTCGCGTCGCGCTTCAGCCGCGCATATATTTGCACTGGGACGGTAACGTAACGCTGCCCGGCGCCGGCATCGATCGCGCCCGGCGCGCCGACATTGGCGTGATATTCGCTGTATCTGGCGAAACTCGCGGCAAAAGCGGCGGCGGTCATGCCCGAGGCGTTGCCGCCATCGTCCCACAGCGCCCACGCCTGACGGTATTTCCCCTCGCCCAGCAGCGCGTATAGGTCTCGACAACGGTCGCAGCGCCCTGGGCACTGCCGGGGGTGGACGGCGCTTCCGAAACCGGTGTCTTGTCGTCCGGCAATCCCCCCGGCGTGCCGGGCGCGGGCGGGGTTAGCGGTGCGGGCGCGGTGCCGTCGTGCGGCGCCGCTC
>JALYTP010000343.1 GCA_030854225.1 Pseudomonadota bacterium | reverse complement strand
GCTGGGACGTGTCGAAGCGGCTCGAACATGCGCTGGTCAAGGGCATGGACCAATATGTCGTCGAAGATACCGAGGAAGCGCGCCTTTTGGTGGCGCGCCCGATCGAGGTGATCGAGGGGCCGCTGATGGACGGCATGAACGTCGTCGGCGATCTCTTCGGATCGGGCAAGATGTTCCTGCCGCAAGTCGTTAAATCAGCGCGCGTCATGAAGAAGGCGGTGGCGCATCTGCTGCCCTTCATCGAGGCCACGAAGGAGCCTGGGGCGAAGGGCAAGGGCAAGATCATCATGGCCACGGTTAAGGGCGACGTGCACGATATCGGCAAGAACATCGTCGGCGTGGTGTTGCAATGCAACGGGTTCGAGGTGGTCGATCTGGGCGTGATGGTGCCGTGGTCGAAGATCCTCGAGGCGGCGAACGAAAACGATGCCGACATGATCGGGCTGTCGGGCCTCATCACGCCGAGCCTCGACGAGATGGTCACCGTCGCCGAGGAGATGAAGCGCTCGAAGATGACGATGCCGCTGCTGATCGGCGGCGCGACGACGTCGAAGGTGCATACCGCGCTGCGCATCGCGCCGGCCTATGACGGGCCGGTGGTGCATGTGCTCGACGCGAGCCGCGCGGTCGGGGTGGCGACGACGCTCGTCTCCGATACGATCCGCGACGATTATGTGGCGAAGATCGCAGACGAATATGAAAGCGTGCGCCAGGCGCGCGCGGCGCGCAGCCAGAACGACCTGTTGCCGCTGGCGAAGGCGCGCGCGAACGGGTTCACCGCCGACATGAGGCTCAAGCCCCCCGCGCCGAAGCAGCCGGGGCGGCATGTGTTCGGCCATTGGGACCTGACCGACCTGCGCGATTGTATCGACTGGACGCCGTTCTTCCGCGCCTGGGAACTGGCGGGCACCTATCCCGCGATCCTCGACGACAAGGTGGTGGGCGAGAGCGCGACCTCGCTGTTCGCCGATGCCAATGTGATGCTGGACCGGATCATCGCCGAAAAATGGCTGACCGCGCGCGGTGTGGTCGGGCTGTGGCCGTGCGCGCGGTACGAGGACGACGTTGTGGTCGCCCCCGAAGGAGACTGGACCGCCGAGCAGCTCCGCTCGTTCGATTTCCTCAACATGGCCGATGACGAGAGCCATGTCCGCCTGCCGTTCCTGCGCCAGCAGATCGCCAAGCGCGAGGGTCGCGCCAACATGAGTCTCGCCGATTTCATCGATCCGGCGGGCGACTGGATCGGCGGTTTCGCGGTCAGCATCCACGGTATCGAGCCGCATCTGGCGCGGTTCAAGGCGGCGATCGACGATTATTCCGATATCCTGTTGAAAGCGCTGGCGGATCGCTTCGCCGAGGCGCTGGCCGAACGCCTGCACCAGCATGTCCGCACGACGTTATGGGGCTATGCCGAGGGCGAGCAGCTGACCAACGAGGCGCTGATCAAGGAGCAATATCGCGGGATCCGCCCCGCGCCTGGCTATCCCGCCTGCCCCGATCACAGCCTGAAGCCAGTGCTGTTCAAGCTGCTCGACGCGCACCGCGCGACGGGGATCAGCCTGACCGAGAGTTACGCGATGCTGCCGACCGCGGCGGTCAGCGGGTTCTATTTCGGGCACCCGCAGAGCGAGTATTTCGGCGTCGCGCGGATCGGGATGGATCAGGTCGAGGATTATGCCGCGCGGCGCGGGGCGCAGATCGAAACCGCCAAACGCTGGCTGCGGCCCAACCTCGACTGAGCGGATCGCGGCCCGCGCGGATTCGGGGTTAACCCTCTATTCGCCTTCACAACCCGCGATCGCGCGCGCATCGCCGGGGCAAAGGAGCCGCCGCCATGCGCCCCATCGTCCCGATCGTCGCCGCCGCCGTCGCGCTCACGCTGCCCGCCGCCGCGCAGGAGCGCGCGCCGTTCACCATCGCCGAGACCGGGCAGGGCTTTGCGACGATCGACGAAGCGGTGCAATCGGTGCGGATGGGCAAGGCGACGATCCTGATCGCGCCGGGTACCTATCACCAATGCACCGTGCAGGCGGGCGGCGACATCACCTTCAAGGCGGTGCAGGCCGGCACCGCAATCTTCGAAGGCACGACGTGCGAGGGCAAGGCGGCGTTCGTGCTGCGCGGACAGCGATCGGCGGTCGACGGGCTGGTGTTTCGCGGGATGCGCGTGGGTGACGGCAACGGCGCGGGGGTGCGCACCGAGATGGGCGACCTTACTGTCACTCATTCGATGTTCCTCGACAGCCAGGAGGGCATCCTTGGCGGGCAGCCGACCGATCAGCACATCACGATCGACCATTCGACGTTCAGCGGGCTCGGCACGTGTGAGGCGGCGGCGGACTGCGCGCACGCCATTTACCTCGCCAACAAGGGCTCTGTCAGCATCACCAATTCGCGCTTCGAACGCGGGACGGGCGGGCATTACGTCAAGCTGCGCGTGCCGCACGTCATGATCGCCGACAACAGCTTCGACGATACCGGCGGCAGGAAGACCAATTACATGATCGACCTGCCCGAAGGGGCGA
>JALYTP010000049.1 GCA_030854225.1 Pseudomonadota bacterium | reverse complement strand
CCCTTGCTGCTGGCGGCGGGCGCGGTGTTCCTGGGCTTCGGCGCCTTCCTCCCCACGGCCTATATCGGTATTGCCGAACTGGGGGTGATCGCCGGGCTGGGGATGATCGTCGCTCTGGCGTTCAGCGTCACGTTACTGCCCGCCCTGGTGATGCTGGTGCGCCCGCGCAAACCACGCCGCGAGGTCGGGTTTGCGGCGATGGCACCGGTCGATCGCTGGCTCGCGGAGAAGCGCAAGGCGGTGCTGGGGGCGTTCGTGGTGGCGATGATGGCGAGCATCGCGCTGCTGCCGCTGGTCGTGTTCGATTTCAACCCGATGGATTTGCGCGACCCCAACGGCCCGGCGATGCGCACCCTCACCGATCTGACGCGCGATCCCGATCGCACGCCCAATACGATCGGCGTGCTCGCGCCCGACCACGCCGAGGCGATGCGGCTGGCGGCGAAGCTGGGCGCGCTCCCCGAGGTCAGGCAGATCGTGTCGCTCGACAGCTTCGTGCCCGCCGATCAGGCACCCAAGCTCGCCGCGATAGGCGATGCGTCGCTGCTGCTCGACCTGACGATCAACCCCTTCGACATCGCGCCGGCGCCGGACGACGCGGCGCTCGTCCAATCGCTGGTCAGGGCATCGGCCAGGCTTGCCCAGACCGCGCAGGCACATCCCGGCCCCGGGGCCGATGATGCGCGGCGGCTCGCCACGGTCTTCTCGCGGCTCGCGCAGGGTGCGCCTCGCCAGCGTACGGCGGTCAACGACATGCTGGCCAAGCCGCTCGGCGTGATGCTCGATCAGACCCGCGCCGCGTTGCAGGCCGAGCCGGTCACCGCCGCGACGCTGCCGCCCGATCTGGTCCGCGACTGGCGCACGCCGGACGGGCGCTACCGGCTCGAGGTGTTCCCTGCCGGGAACGCCCGCGACAACCAGGTCATGCGTGGTTTCCGCGATGCGGTGGGCGCGGTGACGCCCGATATCTCGGGCCTGCCGGTCGCGACCCAGGCCGCCGCGGCGACCGTCGCCGGCTCGTTCGTACAGGCCGGCATCATCGCGTTCGTGCTCGTCAGCCTGTTGCTGTTCGCCGTCCTGCGCGCCGTGCGCGAGGTGGCGTTCACGCTCGCGCCGGTGATCCTCTCGATCTTCCTCACGCTCGGCACCTGCGTCATCATCGGCCAGCCGATCAACTTCGCCAACATCATCGCCTTTCCGTTGCTGTTCGGCGTCGGCGTCGCGTTCCACATCTATTTCGTGATGGCGTGGCGCGGCGGGGCGACCGACCTGCTGCAATCGAGCCTGGCGCGTGCGGTTCTGTTCAGCGCGCTGGCGACGGGCACCGCGTTCGGCAGCCTGTGGCTGTCGCACCATCCCGGCACCGCGAGCATGGGCAAGATCCTGCTGATCTCGCTCGCCTGGACGCTGGTGTGCGCGCTGATCTTCGAACCGGCCTTGCTCGGCCCGGCAAGAAAGCAATCTAGCGCTTAGGTGGGGCGGCGGCGGGATCGGTCAGCGGACCGGGCATGTCCGGGCCGTCACTTGCGTTCGGCGGGGCAGTAGACGGCGCCGTGGCCGCGGCGGGATCGGCCAGCGGATCGTCCAGCTCCGGCGCGGGCCCCCCCGCGGACTTGCCACGAAGATGATCGATCTCGCCCTGCCGGTCCTGCAGATAGGATGAGCGGAGCGATGCATAGGGATCGACCGCCCCGGCATAGAGCGCCTGGAGGTCGCCGTCCGATTCGGCGCGCTGATCGAGCCCGGTGATCACCGCCTTGGGGGCCTGATAATAGAGCCGGTCGAACGGCTTTCCGACCGCCAGTGGCAGGATCAGCCCTTCGCCTTGCCCGCCGAGAAGATCGCGCACGGTCGTGGGCCCGACGATCGGCAGAAACAGATACGGCCCCGGCTTCACGCCATAGAACCCCAGCGTATCGCCCAGGCTGTTGGCACGGTGCGGCAGGCGAAATCCGCGCGTTTTCGCCACGTCGATCAACCCGCCGATGCCCAGCGTCGAGTTGATGACGAAGCGCCCCAGCGTCTCCACCGCCTTGCCCGCCCTGAACTGGAGCAGGAAGTTGAGGAGGACCAAGGGCTCGCCCAGATTGCTGAAGAAATGCCGCAAGCCGCCGCGCACCGGCTGGGGCACGACGTGCCGGTAGCCGAGCGCGGCTGGCTGCAGAACCGCCTTGTCGACCCTCTGGAAGCCCGCGAACATCGTGCGGTTGAAGCCCTCGAGCGGATCGCCGGGGGCATGACGATGCGGCCCGGCCACCGTTGTTTCGGTCCCCGGTGCAGTAGCGGCTGAGGTCGCTGGATCCGCCGGTAGAGCCGCATTTTCCGGGACCGCCGCCCTGTCTGGCGCAGGCTGCGCGGGCGCAATGTCCGGCGGGGGCGGAACTTGCACCGCCGCAACGAGGGCCGGTGCGGCGCCCGCTTCCGCTGTCGCCGGCGTGCCGAGCAACAGCAGCGCGGGGGCGAGCGCCGCCAGCGTCAACCGCCGGCCTTGGCCGAGAGCGCGTTCAGATGGGCCACCAGCGCCTTTGCCCCGCCCGCGCGAAGCACCCCGGCGAAATCGGCCCGGCGTGTGGCAAGCTGGCTGATCGAATTGCGGTAGAACACATCGATGATCTTCCACCGCCCGCCGCTCTGACGCAGCCGATAGGCGATGGCGACCGATTCGCCCTTGGGATCGTGGAGCGTGGTGCGCACCAGTCTGTCGACGCCGCGCGTCTCCACTTTCGGGTCGATCGTGAACGACTGGCCGGAAAAACCGTCGAAATTGGACGCATATTGCGCGATCGTCAGGCGGCGAAACGCGGCGACGAGCGCGGCCTGATCGGCGGGGGCGATCGTCGTCCACGCCGACCCGACCGCGAGACGGGTCATCAACGGCAGATCGTATACCGCATCCAGCACCGGCGAAATGGCCGCCGCCCGTCCTTTCGCACCAACGGCCTTGCCGCTCTTCATGATGCTCAGCAGACCGTCGTCGAGCGACAGGACCGACGCCATCGCCGGTTCGCTCGCTTGCGCGAACGCAGCGGTGGCGGCCGTCGCGAGCATGAGGGTCGCCATGCCGAAATTAACAAAACGCATGAAAAACAAGCCTCCTTCAGCGTGATACCATATAGAGGGCGCCTTTTGCGGTCCACCTCGCAGCGGCGCAGTGTGGTGAGGCGGCACCGAATCCGGTCGAAGTGCAACGCGCAATCTTGTTTGACGTTCGACTTGTCGTCACGGATTTCATATGACGCCGGCTGGACGGCAGCAGGAAGGCCGCAATTTGCAAGAGCGATCGACCGAGATGACGCACGGCGCGTTGCAGGTGATTTTGGCGAAGCCGCGCGGGTTTTGCGCGGGCGTGGTGCGTGCGATCGAGATCGTCGAACGCGCGCTAGAGCGTGAACAGGCGCCGGTCTATGTCCGGCACGAGATCGTCCACAACCGCCATGTCGTCGACAAATTGCGGCGCAAGGGCGCGATCTTCGTCGACGAACTCTCCGAAATTCCGTCCGGCGCGCTGACCATCTTCAGTGCGCACGGCGTCGCGCAGACGATCGAGCAAGAGGCCGAACGGCGCGGGTTGCCGGTGATCGACGCGACCTGCCCGCTGGTCACCAAGGTTCATGTGCAAGGTCGCCGCTACGCCAAGGCTGGCCGCACGTTGGTGCTCATCGGCCATGAAGGCCATGCCGAGGTCGAGGGCACGATGGGGCAGGTCGATGCGCCGATCCACCTCGTTTCGACGGCCGAGGATGTCGCCGCGCTGCCGCTGCCGCTCGATGCGCCGATCGCCTATGTGACGCAAACAACGCTGAGCGTGGACGATACGCGCGGTGTGATCGCCGCCTTGCACGGGCGGTTCAGCGATGTGATCGGGCCCGATGCCTCGCAGATCTGCTACGCCACGCAGAACCGCCAGACCGCGGTGCGCGATCTGGCGAGCGTCAGCGATCTGCTGATCGTGGTCGGCGCGGCCAACAGTTCCAACTCACGCCGCCTGCGCGAAATCGGGGTCGAGATGGGCGTGCCGAGCTATCTGGTCGATGACGGTGACGGGGTGGACTCCGCATGGCTCGACGGGGTCGTCGCGGTGGGCATCACCGCTGGCGCCTCGGCCCCGGACGAACTCGTCGACAGCGTGATCGCCGCGCTGCGCCGCCTGCGCGAGGTTCGCGTTTCGCAGCTGGACGGTGTAGAGGAGCATGTCGAATTCAGCCTGCCGCCTCAATTGCGGAACAGCCAAACGCCGCTGCGCGCCACGGGAACCTAGCCAATGACTCTACCTCTTCCCGTCCTCGCCCGCATCGGCGGCTACACGCTCCGGAAGCATATCAAGGGCGGCAAATACCCCCTCGTGCTGATGCTCGAGCCGTTGTTGCGGTGCAATCTGGCTTGTCCGGGCTGCGGCAAGATCGATTATCCCGATGCGATCCTCAACCAGCGGCTGAGCTATGACCAGTGCATGGACGCGATCGACGAATGCGGCGCGCCCGCCGTCTCGATCGCTGGCGGCGAGCCTTTGCTTCACCGCGACATGCCGAAGATCGTGCAGGGTTACATCGCCAGGAAGAAGTTCGTCATCCTGTGCACCAACGCGCTGTTGATGAAGAAAAAGATCGACGACTATGCGCCGTCGCCTTTCTTCACCTGGTCGATCCACCTCGACGGCGACAAGGGCATGCACGACCATGCGGTCGATCAGGACGGCACCTATGAGGTGGCGATCGAGGCGATCGAGCTGGCCAAGGCGAAGGGTTTTCGCGTCCAGGTAAACTGCACGGTGTTCGACGGTGCCTCGTCCGAACGGTTGGCGGGTTTCTTCGACGAGATGGAGAAGCGCGGGGTCGAGATCACCATCTCGCCCGGCTATTCCTACGAACGCGCCGCCGATCAGGAGCATTTCCTGACGCGCGAGCGAACCAAGAATTTCTTCCGCGACGTGTTCCGGCGGGGCAATGGCGGCAAGGCATGGAGCTTCACCAATTCGCCGCTGTTCCTCGATTTCCTTGCCGGCAACCAGACCTACGAATGCACCCCCTGGTCGATGCCGCTGCGCACCGTCTTCGGCTGGCAGAGGCCGTGCTATCTGGTCGGCGAAGGCTATGTCGAGACGTTCGACGAGCTGATGCAGGGCACGCAGTGGGACCAATACGGCGTCGGCAAATACGAGAAGTGCTCGAACTGCATGGTCCATTGCGGGTTCGAGGGCACCGCCGCGACCGACTCGATCCGCCACCCGCTCAAGATGTTCCAGATCGGCCGCAAGGGCGTTCGCACCGAGGGGCCGATGGCGCCCGACATCGACCTGTCGCGCGCGCGCGCATCCGAGGACGTGCATTCGACGCATGTCGAGCAGGAACTGGCGCGGATCAAGGCGGCGGACCCGGAAGGGTTCAAGCGGGTGCAGCGGGCGGCTTGATTGGGCCGCTTTCGCTTTGGATTTTTGCCGTCCCCACGCCCTTTTGATATTCTCGTAAGCGGACGTTAAATTGGCTGCGAAACCTTGCCGAAGGGGCGATTTTGCTCTCCATCCGCCGTGCTGCGCCTAACGACGCCCAGGCCCTTACCGATTTGATGCATGCTTCCACTGCCTATACGCGCGAATACGCAAGCATTTTGGATGGGTATTCAGTTACACCGACACAGATCGATAATGACATATTTTACCTGGCGGATCAGGATGGCACGGTCGCCGGTTTCTACAGCCTGACTCTTGTAGGCGAGCCAGAACTGGATTTGATGTTTGTATCGGATGGCGCGCAGGGCACTGGCCTTGGCGCCTTGTTGTTCCGGCACATGAGGGCCGAAGCGAAGCTGCGCGGCCTCTCCGCCATCAAAATCGTCTCGCATCCTCCATCAGCAGGATTTTACCAGCGGATGGGGGCGACGATCATCGGCATGGAGGCTCCAACGAAGAAGGCGACATGGGAGCGGCCAATTCTCACCCTATCCGTCTGTCGCCGGGAGCCGGCGCGCCAAACGGCAGGTATCCCAAGTCCTGTGCCCAATAACTGTCCGAAACCAGTCATCGAATTCAGCCGTTCGCTGTCAGGGCAACCCCATCCGCGGCCCGATCCTGACCGCGCCGCGCTTCAGTTCGCCCATTGCCTTGGCGAAGCCGGCGGTGGTGCGCGCGATGTCCGCTATCTGACCTGGTCGCGCGGCGAGCGAGCGGAGCATCGCCCGTCCGTCCACGCCGCCATCCGCGCGCATCGAGACGGTGATGGCGTGGGGCAGCAGATGCCGCGCGCCGTCCGAGATGCAGCGCACGATCGCAAACGGCAGCCCGCGCGCCTTCGCGACAGCAGCGGCGACGTGGCTTTCCATATCGACCGCGAGTGCGTTGTGCCGCAAGCCTAGTGCCAGCTTCTCGGCGATGGTGTCGATCATCCGCCCGTCAGCGAAGAATCCGCCGATCCGCGCGCCGGGTAGTTTTGCCGCGAGCGCCTTCGTCCAGGCGGGATCGCAGGCCATTTCGATCGCGCCCGACAGCTGGTCGCCGACCACCCAGTCGCCAATCTTGAGCCCATCCGCGAGCGCGCCGGCCATGCCGTAGCTGACGATCCCCGCCGCGCCCGCCGCTGCTTGCTCGATCCTCGCGTGCAGGCCAACCGGATCGCCCCCGCCCGCGACGACGACGATGCCCGACTGGCGCAACGTCGCGACCTCGCGGTTGAAGCCGGTGGCGACGACGACGTGGCCGGTCATGATGTCATGCTTGCCCAGTTCCCCGGCGAAAGCCGGTGTCCAGTTGGAAGGTCGAAGTAACGTCACGGAGCGCTTGATCAATCGGCGCTCCGCAACTGGACCTCGGCCTTCGGGGAACGGGAAGCAGGGTTATCACATCCCCCACGCCACGTCCCTCGCATTGGATCGCTTCAGATTCCGATACCGCGCCATCGCCCAGAGCGGGAAGTATTTCGGGTAGCCGTGATAGCGCAGGTAGAACACGCGCGGGAAACCGCCGCCGGTGTACATTTCCTGCCCCCACAGCCCGTCTTCCGCCTGATGCGCCGCGAGCCACGCGACGCCGCGCGCGACCGCATCCGCATCGACCTCGCCCGCCGCCATCAGGCCGAGCAATGCCCAGCCGGTCTGCGACGCGGTCGAGAGGGCAGGGGTGTGGCCCGTGCGATCGAGCGCATAGCTGTCGCAATCCTCGCCCCATCCGCCGTCGTCGTTCTGGATCGCCTTGAGCCACGCGACCGCCTTCGCGATCATCGGATGCGCCGCGCCTACACCGGCGGCGTTGAGCGCACACAGCACCGACCATGTGCCGTAGACATAATTGACCCCCCAGCGCCCGAACCAGCTCCCATCCTGTTCCTGCTCGCGTTCCAGCCAGGCCAGCGCCGCCTTCATCCGATCGCTATCCGTCTCGCCGAGCTGTGCGAGCATCGAGACGCAGCGGGCGGTAACATCGGCGGTCGGCGGATCGAGCAGTGCGCCGTGATCGGCGAAAGGCAGGTTGTTGAGGTAATGATAGGCGTTGTCGGCATCGAACGCGCCCCAGCCGCCGTCCGTGGATTGCAGCCCGACGGTCCATTCGACCCCGCGATCGATCGCCGTATCGTAATCGCCCTCGCGCCCTCGCGCGCGGTCCATCGCCATGACCACCACGGCGGTATCGTCTAGGTCGGGATAGTGATCGTTGTTATACTGGAACGCCCAGCCGCCGGGACGCACACCGGGGCGTTCCTCTGCCCAGTCGCCCGCGACGTCGAGCACCTGGCGGGGTTTCAGCCAGCCCAGCGCCCGGTCGGCCCGCGCCTCGTTCGCCGCGCCGCCCGCCTCCAGCATCGCATGCGCGGCGAGCGCTGTATCCCACACCGGCGAGACGCAGGGCTGGCAATAAGCCTCGTCATCCCTGATCACGAGCAGTCGTTCGACCGATTCACGCGCGATTTTCCGCCGCGGATCGTCGGGGCCGATGTCGAGGCAATCGAACATCGTCACGCTGTTGGCCATCGCCGGATAGATCGCGCCCAGCCCATCTACGCCGTTGAGCCGTTCGGTCACCCAATCGAGACAGGTCTGGATGGCGCGGGCCCGGAGCTTCTTCGGCCACAGCCCGTCGCCCGCTTTGAGGACGACATCGAGCGCGTTGAATCCCTTCGTCCAAAGCCATTTCTGGTCCGCCGCCTTGCTCCCGGCGCGCGCCGTTTCGCCGGTATAGAGTTCGTCCACCTTCACGCCCCGCGTATTGCGCGCGACCGGCTTGAGCGCGCCGAGCACCAGCAGCGGGACAACCACCGTGCGTGCCCAGTAACTCATCCTGGAGAGATGGATGGGAAACCAGCGCGGCAGCAGGATCAGCTCGGGCGGCATCGTCGGCACCGTCGCCCATGGCCCGGCGGCGAACAGGGCCAGCTGGATGCGCGTGAAGACGTTGACCGCCGCCGCGCCGCCGTGCGCGAGAATCGCCGCGCGCGCGCGCGCCATGTGCGGCGCATCGACCGGATCGCCGATCATTTTGAGCGCGTAATAGGCC
>JALYTP010000048.1 GCA_030854225.1 Pseudomonadota bacterium | reverse complement strand
GTGCAGCTCCGCCTCAGCCGGGCGCGGCGGCCGGGCGCCGGGATCACGCTGTCGATCGGCGAGCGGCGGTTCGATCTGATCGGCGGCGCGGCGGGGGCGAAGGCCGACGCCTGGGCCCCCGATGCGCGCACCGATGCGGCGATCGTCGCGGCGATGCGCGGCGCGCGCAGCATGAGCGTGGAGACGGTCGCCGCCACCGGCCAGCCTTTTGCGGACGTCTATGCGCTCAACGGCGCGGCGACTGCGATCGACGCCGCGTCGCTCGCGTGCCTCGCCAAATAGCGGCGGCTGGAAAAGACGCGCGGTTTCGCCTATGGGCGCGGCCATGCTCGACACCGTAGCGCCGCCGATGCCCATTCCCGGGCACATCGACCCCGTGACCGTCCCGCGCGCGTTCGTGCCGCGCGTCGACGGGCGGATCGATCTGCTCGGGCTGTCGCGGGACGATCTGCGCCTTGCACTCGAGACGTCGCAGCTCGAGCCCAAACAGGCCAAACTGCGCGCCAAGCAACTGTTCCACTGGATCTATAATCGCGGCGCGACCGAGTTCTCGGTGATGACCGACATCTCGAAGACGCTACAGCCGTGGCTCGAACAGCGTTTCGCGATCAGCCGGCCCGAAGTGGTCGAGCAGCAGGTGTCGACCGATGGCACGCGCAAATGGCTGCTCCGGTCCGACGCCAACGACATGCAGGGCGCGCAGGATTACGAGATGGTGTTCATCCCCGACGCCGATCGGGGAACGTTGTGCGTGTCGAGCCAGATCGGCTGCACGCTCAACTGCCGCTTCTGCCACACCGGCACGATGCGGCTGGTGCGCAACCTGACCCCGGCGGAAATCGTCGGGCAGGTGATGCTGGCGCGCGATTCGCTGGGCGAATGGCCGACGTCCGCGGAGCGGACACATGTCAATTATCAGCCCGAGGGGCGGATGCTCACCAACATCGTGATGATGGGGATGGGCGAGCCGCTCTACAATTTCGACAATGTGCGTGATGCGCTGAAGCTGGTGATGGACGGGGACGGACTTGGCCTGTCCCGCCGCCGCATCACGCTCAGCACCTCGGGCGTGGTGCCGATGATGGCGCGCGCGGGCGCGGAGATCGGGGTCAACCTCGCGGTTTCGCTCCACGCCGTCACCAAGGAGGTGCGCGACGAGATCGTGCCGCTGAACCGCAAATACGGCATCGAGGAACTGCTCCAGGCCTGCGCCGATTATCCCGGCGCCAACAACGCGCGGCGCATCACGTTCGAATATGTCATGCTCAAGGACAAGAACGACAGCGACGCCGAGGCGCACGAGTTGGTCCGCCTGATCCGCAAGTACAAGCTGCCCGCCAAGGTCAATTTGATTCCGTTCAACCCCTGGCCCGGCGCGCCCTACGACACCTCGACGCCCGAGCGGGTGCGCGCCTTTTCGAGCATCGTGTTCGAGGCGGGCATCTCCGCCCCCGTGCGCACCCCGCGCGGGCGCGACATCGATGCTGCATGCGGCCAGCTGAAGACCGCGAGCGCGAAGCAGTCGCGCGCCGAACTCGACCGTCAGGCGGAAGAGAAACTGGCCGCGCTTGGCTGATCTGGCCGCGCCGGGGCTCGCGCTTGCCGCCGGGCTGATCGGCGGGGCGATGAACGCACTGGCAGGCGCGGGCACCTTCGCGACGCTGCCCGCGCTCCTCGCGATCGGCTTGCCCGCCAATGCCGCCAACGCCACCTCTAACGTCGCGCTGCTGCCCGGTGCCGCGACCAGCGCCTGGGCGTTTCGCGACGAACTGGGGCCGGTCGGGGAGGTCGATTACCGGCTGCTCGCCGCCATCACCTTCGGCGGCGGATTGATCGGCAGCATCCTGCTGGTGCTGACGCCGAGCCATGCGTTCGACCTCATCATCCCCTGGCTGCTGCTGTTCGCCTTCACCGTCATCGCGGTGGGCAGGCGAGCGGCGGACTGGCTCCACGCGCGCGTCGCGATCGGGCGATCGACGTTGCTCGTCACGCAGTCGCTGCTGGGCGTCTATGGCGGCTATTTCGGCGGCGGGGTCGGGCTGATGACCACCGCGCTATACGGCCTGCTCGCCAATGAAAGCCCGCGCGCCTTGTTCGCGCCGCGTACGCTGATGCTGGCGATCGCCAATACGGCGGCGGCGATCGTGTTCGTGGCGAGCGGGATCGTGCGCTGGTCGGCGTGCCTGCCGATGCTCGTCGGGGCGGTGATCGGTGGGTGGCTCGGCGCGCGGATCGGCAGGCGGCTGCCGCCTGGCGCCGTCCGGGCGTGGACCCTGCTGGTGACGGCGGTGACGACGATCGTGTTCTTCCGCCGCGCCTATTTCTGAGCCGCGCGTCAGGCCGGGCGGTGCATCCGGAACCGGCGATCCCCGGTGATCTCGAAATAATCCGCCGGGCCGCCACCGCGCACGATCGGGTGCGCGCGGGCGGTGACATACACACCGTCATCGAGCATCGCCGGGTCGATATGCACCGCGACGACCTCGCCGAAGATCACCCATTGATCGAGCGCGCGCCCCTCGACCGTTTCCAGCCGCAGCGTCTGCGTGTGGCGGCATTCGAAGCTCACCGGGCTGGCGGCGACGCGCGGCGGGGTGACCAGCCGCGACGGCGCCGCCTCCAGCCCGGTGAGCGCGAACTCGTCGACATCGGCGGGCACCACCGCCGAACTGGCGTTCATCGCCTCGGCCAGATTGCGTGTGGCGAGGTTCCACACGAATTCGCCGGTGGCAGCGATATTGGCCGCGCTGTCCTTCCACCCCGTCGATGAAAAGCCGATGATCGGCGGAGCATAATTGAACAGGTTGAAGAACGAATAGGGCGCCAGATTGCGCACACCGCCCGCGCTCACGCTGCTGATCCAGCCGATCGGGCGCGGCGCGACGATCGAATTCAGCGGATCGTGCTTCAATCCGTGGCCGTGGCGCGGCTCGTAGAAATGATGGTCGGTCATGGGCGCGGCATTTTCCGGTTTTCGATGCCGCTGGCCAGCGACGCGGCGATATGTAACCATCCGCCGGGGGCAGACGAAGGGCAAGTCGATGGACCAGGCGATCGACGCGAACGCAACCTTACCCGCCGCAGCGGAACCCGCACTCCCGCGCCCCGCGCGACGCCTGTATCGTCACAAATTGCCGACGCGGATCTGGCACTGGCTCAATGCGGTGACGATCATCATCATGATCGGGAGCGGCATCGGCATCCTCAACGCGCACCCCCGGCTCTATTGGGGGGCATATGGCGCGAATTACGATCACGCCTGGCTCGATCTGCACGGCTTGCAGGGCATCCTGCGCTCGGGCTGGCTGACGATTCCGTCGGGCTACAACCTCGCCATCTCGCGGCGCTGGCATCTGCTGTTCGCGCTGGTGCTCGCCTTCGGGCTGCTCGGCTTCATGATCGTCAGCCTGATCAACCGGCATTTCCAGCGCGCGCTGCGGGTGCGGGTGCGCGATCTGCGCCCCGCCGCCTTGTGGCACGACGTGCGCGAGCATCTTGCGTTCCGCTTCCACGATCCGGCCAACCCGATCGCCTTCAACATCTTCCAGAAGCTGTCCTATGTCGGAGTCATCTTCGTGCTGATCCCGGTGATGATCCTGACCGGGCTGACGATGTCGCCGGGCATGGACGCGGCGTTGCCGTGGCTGCTCGATCTGTTCGGCGGGCGGCAATCGGCGCGCTCGATCCATTTCATCTGCGCCACCGCCCTGGTCGCGTTCATTATCGTCCACCTCGTGCTGGTGATCCTGGCCGGGCCGATCAGCGAGGTGCGATCGATGGTTACCGGCTGGTGGCGCGTGCCGGAGGACGAGGCATGAGCGCGATCATCACCCGCCGGTCGATCCTGACCACCGGCGCGATCGGCGCGGGCGCGCTGCTGTCGGGCTGCGACAAGGTCGCGAGCAACCCCGCATTCCGCAAAATCCTGCTGTCGGGGGACAAGGTCAACATGGGGTTGCAGCGCGCGCTGTCGGCGCGCAGCGCGCTGGCGCCCGAATTCCGCCCCGACCAGATGTCGCCGCGCTTCCGCACCAACGGCACCGCCAACCCCAATACGCCCGATTACAACGCGCATGTCGCGAACAACTTTGCCGACTGGCGACTGCAAGTCGGCGGCCTGGTCACGCGCCCGCTGTCGATCTCGCTCCAACAACTGCGCGCGATCCCGGCGCGCACCCAGATCACCCGTCACGATTGCGTCGAGGGATGGAGCGCGATCGGCCAGTGGCACGGGCCGCTTCTCGGCACGATCCTGAAGGCCGCCGGGGTGCGTCAGGCCGCGCGCTACATCGTGTTCACCTGCGCCGATCTCTATGGCGGGATGGGGGGGCAGGCGCCCTATTACGAATCGATCGACCTGATCGACGCGTTTCACCCGCAGACGATCCTCGCCTGGGGGATGAACGGCAAGCCGCTCGACGTGGGGCACGGCGCGCCGGTGCGGCTGCGCGTCGAGCGGCAGCTGGGGTACAAACACGCCAAATACGTGATGAAGATCGACGCCGTCGCCTCGCTCGCGGGGATCGGCGGGGGAAAGGGCGGCTATTGGGAGGACGCGATCGATTACGATTGGTATGCCGGAATATGACCGCTTTGCCACGTAGCGCTTGATCGCACCCACGCCGCGTTGATACGGGGCCACCATGGCATTGCTCGATCTGTTCTTTTCGCGCGCGGTGAAGCGCGGCCTGCTCACCACGGTGCAGCCCGACGGCACCAGCCGGACCTTCGGCCAGCCCGATGCCGAACTGGGCGAGGCGACGGTGCGGTTCCACGACAAGGGCGCGATCCGCGCGCTGATCCGCGATCCGTCGAGCGGCACGCCCGAGATGGTGATGACCGGGCGCATCACGATCGGCAATGACGACATTATCGGCCTGATGCGGCTGATGACCGCCAACAGCCGCTTCGAGGATGGCCGCAACGCGCTCGACGGCAGTGTCCTGGCGCGCATCGTGGAGCGTGCGCGCTTCCGCATCGGGCGTTACAACATGGTGCGCCGGTCGAAGCGCAACGTCGCGCACCATTACGACCTGTCCGACCGGCTGTACGATCTCTTCCTCGATGCCGACAAGCAATATAGCTGCGCCTATTTCACCGACCCCGCGCATGAAACGCTGGATCAGGCGCAGGCCGACAAGAAGGCGCATATCGCCGCCAAGCTGGCGCTGAAGCCGGGCATGAAGGTGCTCGATATCGGCTGCGGCTGGGGCGGGATGGCGCTCTATCTCCACCAGAAGACCGGTGCCGAGGTGCTCGGTGTCACGCTGTCGGAGGAACAGCTCAAGGTCGCGCGCCGCCGCGCCGAGGAGGCCGGGGTCGCCGACAAGGTGCGGTTCGAGCTGATCGATTACCGCCATGTCGAGGGGCCGTTCGACCGTATCGTCTCGGTCGGCATGTTCGAGCATGTCGGCACGCCGCATTACACCACGTTCTTTCGCAAATGCTTCGATCTGCTCACCCCCGACGGCGTGATGCTGATCCACACGATCGGCCGTGCGACCGGGCCGGGGGTGACCGATACGTTCACCGCCAAATACATCTTTCCCGGCGGCTACATCCCCGCTCTGTCGGAGATCGTGCAGGCGAGCGAGGGGCTGCGCTGGTTCGTCAGCGACGTCGAGACGCTGCGGCTACATTATGCCTACACGCTCAAACACTGGTATGACCGCGTCGTCGCCAACCGCGCGGCCATCGTCGCGCTGTACGACGAACGCTTCTACTTCATGTGGATCTGGTATCTGGCGGGCAGTCACGTCAGCTTCCTCAACGGCAGCCTGGTCAATTTCCAGCTGCAATATACCCGCGACCGCCACGCGCTGCCGATCACGCGCGATTACATGATCGAGGCCGAGCGCGCGTTGCGCGGCTGAGCGCGGGCCGGAATAACCGCGTTATTCCGCAACACGCGCCAGCCCGGCCGGCGACGCTTCAGGCGTCGTCCGACGACGCGGCTTTGCCGCGGCGCGCAGAGCCAGTCCCCACCTTGCCGAACCGAGCACCGAGACGTAGACGCCCGCCCCATGACCGACAGCTCCAGCATCAACCGCCCCGCCGGCGACGCCGGCATCAACAGAATCGTGCTCGCTTATTCGGGCGGGCTCGACACCAGCGTCATCCTAAAATGGCTCCAGCAGACCTATGGTTGCGAGGTCGTGACCTTCACCGCCGATCTCGGCCAGGGCGAGGAACTGGAGCCGGCGCGAAAGAAGGCGGAGATGGCCGGGGTCAAGCCCGAGCACATCTTCATCGACGATCTGCGCGAGGAGTTCGTGCGCGATTACGTCTTCCCGATGATGCGCGCCAACGCGCTGTACGAGGGGCTGTACCTGCTCGGCACCTCGATCGCGCGCCCGCTGATCGCCAAGCGCCAGATCGAGATCGCGCGTCAGGTCAATGCCGACGCGGTGAGCCACGGCGCGACTGGCAAGGGCAACGACCAGGTTCGCTTCGAGCTGGGCTATTACGCGCTCGCGCCCGACATCAAGGTGATCGCGCCGTGGCGGGAATGGGATCTGACCAGCCGCACCAGGCTGATCGAATTTGCCGAGCACCACCAGATCCCGGTCAGCAAGGACAAGCGGGGGGAGGCGCCGTTCTCGACCGATGCGAACCTGCTGCACACCTCGTCCGAGGGCAAGGTGCTCGAGGATCCGTGGGAGGACGTGCCCGATTACGTCTATTCGCGCACCGACAATCCCGAGGATGCGCCCGACACGCCCGAGATCATCACGATCGATTTCGAGCATGGCGACGGCGTCGCGCTCAACGGCGAGGGCATGTCGCCGGCAACGTTGCTCACCCGGCTCAACGCGCTGGGCAAGCGCCACGGCATCGGCCGGCTCGATCTGGTCGAGAACCGCTTCGTCGGGATGAAGTCGCGCGGGCTGTACGAAACGCCGGGTGGCACGATCTACCACCTCGCGCATCGCGGGATCGAGCAACTGACGCTCGATCGTGGCGCGGCGCACCTGAAGGACGAACTCGCGCCGCGTTATGCCGAGCTGATCTATAACGGTTTCTGGTTCTCGCCCGAACGCGAGATGTTGCAGGCGGCGATCGACCACAGCCAGGACAAGGTGACGGGCACCGTCCGCCTGAAGCTCTACAAGGGCGGGGTGTCGGTGACGGGGCGCAAATCGCCTTACTCGCTCTACAGCGAGAAGGTAGTGACCTTCGAGGACGATCAGGGCGCCTACGACCAGCGCGACGCGGCGGGGTTCATCAAGCTGAACGCGCTTCGACTGCGTTTGCTCGGACGGCGCGACCGCTGATCTAACCCGGCCTTAACCCCCGCCAGGTACAGCGGGGCGATGGATAGACGTTCCGACCGCCGCGTCCTGTGGGGCGATCTGCTGTGCGCCGTCGTGCTCGCGGGCATCATGACGTTTGGCTGGTCGCTCGCCAATTGGCACGATCTGCGCGCGCTGCGCCTGCCCGACACCGACGACGTGATGCGCCTGCAGCAGATCCGCGACTGGCTGGGCGGGCAGCGCTTCGCCGATCTGGCACAACATCGGCTGGGCGCCGCGCCGGGGCTCGCGATGCACTGGTCGCGCCTGCCCGACCTGGTGCCCGGCGCGATCATCGCCGCGCTGACGCCGATGCTCGGCGCCTATCCCGCCGAGCTGACCGCGGTGATCGCGTGGCCGGCCTTGCTGTTCGCCGCAGCGCTCGTGCTGACGGTGCGGATCGCGCGGACGCTCGGGGGCAGCGGCATCGCGCGCACCGCCGGGGTCGTCGCCGCCGTCGCCTATCCGGCGACCACGGTGTTCCTGCCCGGCCGGATCGATCATCACGGATTTCAGGTCGTGTTGCTGCTGCTGATCGTGCGTGCGCTCGTCGTCGCGCCGACCTTCCGCCAGGGTCTTATCGTCGGCGTCGCCGCCGCCGCCAGCCTCGTCATCGGCATGGAGACCGCACCGCTGATCGCGGTGGCCGGCGCCGTAATGGCCGTTGCGTGGTGGCGTCAGGCCGGCGATGCGCGGCTGGGCGGTTTCGGCGTCGGGTTCGCCGGCGCGCTGATGGCCGGCGCGGTGATCTTCCACCCAGACGCCTGGGGCTATGCCGGGTGCGACGGCTTCGACGGCACGGTATGGCGCGCCGCGACGATCGCCGCGCTCGCACCGCTATCGCTCGCCGTGGTGAGCTCGTGGCTGACGAACGGCGGCGCGCGCCTGGGCGCGCTTGTCACCGTCGGCGCGGTTACCGCATGCGGCGTCGCGGTCGCCAGCCCCGCCTGTCTCGCGCCTTACGGCATGGTCGACCCGATCCTCGCGCATCTCTGGCTGGCGCGCGTGGCGGAGGCGCAGCCGCTGTTCGGCGTGCCGGCCGACATCGCGATCGGCTATGGCGGGCTGATGGCCGCCGGGATCGCCGCCGCCACATGGCGCTGGTACGCGACGCGCGATGCGCGCTGGGCCGCGCTGCTCGCCGTCCAGCTCGCTGCTTTTGCGCTGACATGCCTGCAACTGCGCGGCGCCTATGCC
>JALYTP010000047.1 GCA_030854225.1 Pseudomonadota bacterium | reverse complement strand
CATCTCGACCGCGCGCTCGCGCGATGCGGCGCCCATCGACGCGATCATGGCGGGGTTTTCGATGAAGTCTTCCATCGCGGTGGTGAGCGCGGTCGCGTCGCGCGGCCGGACCAGCCGACCGTTGACGCCGTCGGCCACGGCCTGCCGGCACCCCGGCGCATCGGTCGTGATGATCGCGCGGCCCATCGCCATTGCCTCGAGCACCGAACGCGGGGTGCCCTCGCGGTATGACGGCAGGACATAGACGTTGCAGGCGGCGATGGCGGGCCGGACATCTTCCAGCTTGCCAAGAAAATCGATCCCGCCCGCGACCATCGCATCGAGCTCGTCCTGGGTGATCGAATCGGGCGACGGGTCGAGATAGCCGGCGAGCGCGAAGCGCGCCTGTGGGTAAAGTTGCTTGAGCCGCGCGGCTGCGGCGCCATATTCGCGCACGCCCTTGTCGCCGAGCAACCGCGCGATCATCAGAAAACGCGGCGCGTCATCGAGCGGAACCGGCGCGAACACGCCCAGATCGACCCCCGAACCGTTGACCAGCGACGGGGCCACCGCCCGCGGGAGCAGACCGAGACGGCGAAAGTCCGCTTCGTCGTCGGGGTTCTGGAAAATGATATGGTCGCAAACCCTCAGCGCGCGGCGATAGAGGATCGAGGCAGCGACCCGCGCGACGCGCCGTTTCAGGCCGCCACCGCCGGTGAAGGCATAACCCAGCCCGGTGATGAGCGCGACCACGTTGGGCACATCCGCCTGGCGCGCCGCCACCGCGCCCAATGTGACGGGTTTGATGGTGTAGCTCAGCACGGTGTGCGGCTTGAGCTCCCTGAAGTGACGCAGCAACCGCCTCGTGGTGCGCGCGGTAGCCAGAGGATTGAGGCTGGCGTTGGACAAATTCACCGATCGCGGGGTGGCCCCCAGTTTGCGCAAGCTGTTCGCGAGCGCCAGATCGATCCCGGGAGCCATCGCGATCACCTCGTGCCCCGCTTGCGCCAACGCCGAAATCAGCGGCCCCCGAAAATTGATCAGGGAAGGCGCATATGAACCAAGCAACACGATGCGGCGCGGCACCATCAAAGTTTCCTTTACGCGGAAATCTCAACAAACCATGCTGGATGTCCGCGAAGCAGCGGAGCGCCAGATACACGGCGCCGTCCAACCCGGCCTGAAAAAACAGGGGCCGCCGTTTCGTTCGCAAAAGCGACGAAACCGCGACCCCCGTTTCCATAATACCCAAATCTCGGGGCGCGCTTGGCGCGCGCCGTTCAGACTAGGGGCTAGCTGGAGTCGTGTTGGTGTTCGAGGTCGCAGCGACGATGCCGCCCGCGATCGCGACAAGCGCCAGACCACCAACGATGTAGCCCGTGCTCGAACCGCCAGCCGACTCGTCATCGGCTGCGTTCACGCCGGCCGTGTTCAGACCGTTACGGGTCGGGGTGAAGGACTTGGCGGCGCCGCAGCCAGCGCTCGGCACGGCGTAGATCGACGCGCCGGCAACCGCTGCCGAGCAGCCGTTCGCTGCAACGACCATCGCCTTGCCGCCCTGACGGGTCATCACGCGATCACCCGAATAGATCGGCATGTTGTTGACGGCCGACATCACCTTGCCGTCGCGCACGACGACGGTCTGGTTTGCCGACTGGATGCGGCCGACGCTGTCCGCAGCGGAGGCGGCAACAGGCACAACCGCCATCATCAGCGACCCGCCCAGCAATATAACTTTTGTGCCAAACATACTTTTAGCTCCCTGCGAATTCATTCTGACGCTCTATAGGTCGAACCGGCATTACAGGATAGGGCATTGGGCGTCTACCCCGTTTTCCACCGATTTAAGCCACAAAACGTCGCGGCCGTCCCTTAGGATCGATGAAATAACAGCCAGCAAGCGAGAATCGCCGTAATCCCAGCTGTCGCTCGCGCGGCATGCAAGAAACGATGTTTCGACTTTACGCCCCATGCCACACCACCCTGGCCGCAGTGCGAGAATCGCCCCACGGCGCTGCATCAATGCAGCAGCGCAGCCAAAGTTCCTACAACGTCCAGACGGCGACGTTTCGCGCGTCGAGGTCATCGCGCGCAAAGGCTTGCTTGAGGTCGGCGAACACCCCGCCCTCCTTCACCAGCGCCACCGACCGTTCTGCCCCCATGTCCTTGTAACGCGCGTGCGGCACCGCGAGAATCACCGTGTCGTAGGTACGATCCAGCGCTGTATCGTCCAGCGTCAGCCCATATTCGTGCCGCGCTTCGGCGGCATCGGCATGGGGATCGTGCACCGTCACGGTATGGCCGAGCGCCACCAGCCGGGCGATGAGATCGGCGACCTTCGAATTGCGCAGATCGGGCACGTTCTCCTTGAACGTCAGCCCGAGTACCAAGGCCGTTCCCGCCTTGGCGCCCGCTTTCGCGTGGATCGAATCGGCGATCCAGTCGGCCATGCCATCGTTCGTGCCGCGCCCGGCCAGGATCACGCGCGAGTCGAACCCCAATTGTTCCGCCCGGTGGCTCAGATAATAGGGGTCGACGCTGATGCAGTGCCCGCCGACGAGCCCCGGCGAAAAGGGCAGGAAGTTCCACTTCGTCCTGGCGGCCGCGAGCACGTCCCACACCGACACGTCCATCCGTGCGAAAATCTGCGCGATTTCGTTCATGAAGGCGATGTTGATATCGCGCTGCGCGTTCTCGATCACCTTCGCCGCCTCGGCCGTCTTGATCGAGGCGGCGCGGAACACGCCGCCGCTGGTCACGCCTTCGTACAGCGCGGCGATCTTGTCGAGCACCTCGGGCGTCTGCCCCGCCACGACCTTGGTGATGCGGTCGATCGTATGCTCGCGGTCGCCGGGATTGATGCGCTCGGGCGAATAGCCGAGAAAGAAATCCTCGCCGCACACGAGCCCGGTCAGGTGCTCCAGTTCCGGCCCGCACATCTCCTCCGTCACCCCGGGATAGACCGTGCTTTCGTAGACGATGATCGGCGTGCGCGTCGCATCGATCATCCCGGCGACGGTGCGTGTCGCGGCCATCACGATCGACAGATCGGGGCGGTTCGCCGCATCGACCGGGGTCGGCACGGTGACGATGTAGAAATCGGCCGGCGGGCACGCGGCGGGGTCGTCCGTGAGGGTCAGCGACGTCGCGGCCAGCCGGTCCGTGTCGATCTCCCCGGTGCGATCGTGACCCGCGCGCAGCTCGTCGATGCGCGCGCGGTCGATATCCAGCCCCCACGCATCGCACGTCCGCGCGAGCGCGACGGCGAGCGGCAGCCCGACATAGCCCAGCCCGACGACCACTACCGTGTTACGCGCCGTCATACCTTCTCCGACCTCTGCAACGCCTGTGGATGACAGCCGATTTTCGGCCACCGGCAAGCGCGTACGCCCTTAGGCCGGGAGGGCGGGAATGCAACCTTGGCGCCCTCACCTCGCGGCGCCTTGCCGACGTCAGGCGGCGAGCCGGGCGGGGCGCGACGCGGTAAACGCCTGGTGCCACGCCTGCAGCATCAGCACCGTCCACAAGCCGTATTGCGCGTTGACCTGGCCCGCCAGATGCCGGCGCCAGACCGCGCGCACCGCCGCCGTTCGCACCAACCCGGCATCGTCCAGCGCGCGCGCCGACAGGAGCGATTCGGCCCAATCGCGCAACGGCCCGCGCAGCCACGCGCCGATCGGAATGCCGAAGCCCGCCTTCGGACGCTCGAACAATGCCGGCGGCACATGGCGCGCGAGCAGTGCGCGCAGGATCCACTTGCCCTGCCCCTGATGGAGGTGAACCGACGACGGTATCCGCCAGCTCAGCTCGACCAGGCGGTGATCGAGCAGTGGCGCGCGCGCCTCAAGCCCGACCGCCATCGTCGCGCGGTCGATCTTGACCAGGATATCGTCGGGCAGGAACGTCACCATATCGAGCCAGCGCATCCGCGCGACGAGATCGGGCAGCATCGCGAACGTCGCGGCGTCATCGATCGGCCCGGCGCGTTCGGCACCCAGCTGCACCGCGCCGACATCGGCCCATTGGCTGACCAAACTGCGATACAATTCCGGCTCCGACCGGCCGAGCAACGGCGCGAGCTTGTGGAGTTTCTCGCCGATATTGCGCGGCCGGCGCGATTCGGGGATCAAGCCGAGCAGCGCATCCCATCGCCGCGGGCTCAGCGCCGTCATCCCGCCCGACAGCGCGCGCCGCACCGGCCCGGGCAACCCGTTCAGCCGCCCGAGCAGGCCACCCGCCGCGACATGCCGGTTATAGCCGGCGAAGACCTCGTCCCCGCCATCGCCGGTCAGCGCGACCGTCACCTGCGAGCGCGCCATGCTGGCGACGAGGTAGGTCGGGATCTGCGACACGTCGGCGAACGGCTCGGTGTAGATGGAGGGCATCAACGGGATCGTCCGCATCGCGTCCTCGGCGGTCACCATCAGCGCTTCATGATCGGTGCCGAGATGCCGGGCGACGGCGGCGGCATGATCGGATTCGTCATAGGCGCGGTCGTGATAGCCGATCGAGAAGGTCTTCACCGGTCGCGACGATCGCGCCTGCATCAGCGCGACCACCAGCGACGAATCAATGCCCCCCGACAGGAAGGCGCCGAGTGGCACATCCGAGATCATGCGCAGCGCCACCGCATCCTCGAGCAAGGCCCCCGCCGCCGCGACCGCATCGGCCGGCGACCCGCCGAGCGGATCGGCCAGCCCGCGCCGCGCCGCCTCGACCACCGACCAATAAGTCGACGGCGTAACGGCCCCGCTCGCGAGATCATAGGCCAGCAGCCCGCCGGGCCGCACTTTCGATACACCGGCGAGAATCGAATCGGGTTCTGCCACGCAACCGGTGCGCAGATACGATGCGACCGACGCGTGATCGATCTCGCGCGGACAATCGGGGTGGAGCCTGAGCGCGGCGAGGTCGCTGCCGAACATCAGCCCGCGCGGTGTCTTCGACCAATAAAGCGGCTTCTTGCCCAACCGGTCACGACCGAGTGTCAGGCGGTCGCGGTTCGGCTCCCAATAGGCGAAGGCGAACATGCCGATCAGGCGCGCGCAGGTTTCTTCCACGCCCCAGTGGCGAAACCCGTTGAGCACGACCTCGGTGTCGGAATGCCCACGAAAGCGGTAGCCTGCCGCCGCCAGCTCCGGGCGCAACCGATCGGCATTATAGCCCTCGCCGTTCCAGATCAGTACCGCGCCATCGTCGGCGACCATCGGCTGATCGCCGTTGGTGCTGACGTCGATGATCGACAGCCGCCGGTGGACGAGCCACACGCCGCGTTCCGCATCGGCCCACACGTCGCCGCCATCCGGCCCGCGATGTTCCAGCGCGCGTTCCATGACCCGCGCCAGCGCATCGTTATGGCCGCGCGATCGCGTCCCGCCGAAATCGATAAAGCCCGCGATTCCGCACATGGGATCCTATGTCCGATCGTAACCAGCCGCCACCTTCGTCGATCGTTGCATACCGGCGGTGATCGGCGATGGCCAGTGAGCGCTTCAGAGCACCTTGCCCGCGCTCAGCTTGAATTTTCGATACATATCCAGCGCCCAATAATGGAAAGCCGCTTCCGATGGGTAATCTGTATGAGATTTTTCCGGTCGCGCAATGTAATCTTTCAACTTCTGCTCAGTCCAGCCCATTTTCTTAATGAAATAAAGCTTGTCCGCATCGAGTTCCATCTGGTTTGGATAAGCGATACCGCCGACACTTGCCAGCGCTTCTTCGCGCGTCATCTCACCCGTCATGACGAGATTGGATAAATGAAGGCGGCGTTTATCCACGCCGAATTTCTCGGGCAGAATATAACCTTGATAGAAGCGGGTAAAAATCGATTCATAATGCTTGTAGGCATACGGTTTATATTTATATTTTTTTGTCAATTCTGCCAGAGCGTCGCTCTTCTTGTAATCCGTGTAATCCAGAAACGAAACCCATTTAATCCGATTGAGCATGATGAACTTGATGTATTGCAACGTGCCGATCGACGGAAATGTCTTCAGGCCGGGGCCGCCAAATTGGGCGGAGATACCTTTGATGTTGCGCTTGTCATGCTTGAGCCAGTTCCAGTTGCGCGGCATCCGCATGCCCTCGGTCGCGATGTTCGTGCCCGCGAGAATATATTGCAAGCCGTGCCGGGCGGCTTGCTGATAGTTCACTGCGATCATGGCATTGTCGTACAGCACTTCGACGTCGATCACGTCGGACGCGAAGAACGCTTCCATCAGGCCACGTATTTCGCTCCAGTTGATCACATGGGTGTAGAGATCGACGCCTAGTCCGCGCACCACATTGGCGATGTTATTCTGCGCAAGTTCAGCATTCCAGCCACTGTCCATGTGAACCGCCAGGGGGCGCAGACCGCGTTCGACGACATTGACGAGCGTCCAACTGCTATCAACGCCGCCTGATACGCCGACGATACAATCGTATTTCTTGTCTTTGCCCTCCGCTTTCACCTTAGCAACCAACGCATCCATCCGCTGCTCGCGGATCACCGGGTCGGGTTCGACGAAACGGTCGCGCTGCGCAACAAAGTCGGTGCAATAGTTGCACATGCCCCTGTCATCGAACACGATGTCGTCGGCGGATGTATCCATGATACACCGTGTGCAAAGCTGATATTCAGCGCTCAAGCCAACACCTTCCATCGACCGCTACCCAATACTGGCGCTTCTCAAAACTCGCATTGCCAGGTCTCGCATCCGGATCGCACATCATCCGAGCCGAGCCGACCCCGAGCTAAGTCACACTTGTCCGCAAGCGAATGCCCCATCTCAAGGTGTTTCGGAGCAGGTAGCCGGACCGGCAGCCATATCAAGCGAAAACAGCGTTATGAAACGACTATTGAGACAGTACGGCCCGAGATGCACAGACGAATGGCATCGCGCCAGCCCTTTGCTATCGCAATGAACGAGTGAATGGAAAGATCGACGATTGCGTAATCGGCTCGACCGCCGTGGCCACTCGATCATTCCCCGAATCCGGCTCGGCCATAGCCGGCGTGCCCGAACAGGCGATCTCGGCCCGCGTCGATCGCAGCATGGTCATCAAGGGCGCACGCCAACCTTTCCAAACCGCGACCCCGCATGTTATCGGCGCCGCGATCTACAACAACGCATCCCATGCCATCAGAGTGACCATCCAAATGCTCCCGTTTATCGACTTGCAGGCGCAATATGCTCGTATCCAGGGCGAGGTAGAGGCAGCGGTGTTACGTACGATGCGTAGCGGCACCTTCATCCTGGGTCCCGAGGTGGCAAGGCTGGAGCAGCGCCTGGCCGATTATGTCGGGACGCGGCACTGCGTCTCGTGCGCGTCGGGGACGGACGCGCTCGTCATGGCGCTGATGGCCAAGGGGGTCGGGCCGGGTGATGCGGTGTTCACCGTGCCGTTCACCTTCATGGCGAGCGCGGAAGCGATCGCCACCGTTGGCGCGACGCCGATCTTCGTCGATGTCGAGGCGGGCAGCTTCAATATCGATCCGGCGGCGCTGGAGCGCGCAATCGAGGCGCTGGCGGCGGGCGATCGCGCGATCCATCCGCTGCCCGATCTGCCCGCGGACGAACTCGCCGCGCTGACGCCCAAGGCGATCATCGCGGTGGACCTGTTCGGGCTGGCCGCCGACTATCCGGCGATCAACGCGGTCGCGGCGAAGCACGATCTGTTCGTGATCGAGGATGCGGCGCAGAGTTTCGGCGGCAGCTGGAACAACCGCCGCACCGGGTCGCTCGCCGAGATCGCCTGCACCTCGTTCTTTCCCGCCAAGCCCCTCGGTTGTTATGGTGACGGCGGCGCGATCTTCGTCGATGACGCAGGGCTCGAAGAAATCCTTCGCTCGATCCGGGTCCACGGCCAGGGCAGCGACAAATACGAAAATGTCCGGCTTGGGCTGACCGGGCGGCTCGACGCGATCCAGGCCGCGATTCTGAACGTCAAGCTCGATGTGTTCGACGATGAGATGGAGGCGCGCCAACGCGTCGCCCGCACCTATGACAAAGCGATCGCCGACGCGGGCATCGACGTGGTGACGCCGGTCGTGCCCGATCATGCGCGCAGCGCCTGGGCGCAATATAGCGTGCTCGCCCGCGATGCCGAGGCCCGCGCCGCTTTCCAGCAGCGCCTTGGCGGCGCCGGCGTGACGACCATGATCTATTATCCCAAAGCGCTGCACCAGCAGAAGGCATTCGCCTATCTCGGTTACGGCGCGGACGATTTCGCGACCTCGAACGACCTGGCGGGCCGCGTGTTCAGCCTGCCGATGCACCCCTATCTCGCCGATGCGCAGATCGCGGAAATCGTTGCCGCGATGAAGGGCTGAGCGTGTCTGGCGACGTCATCATCCACGCGACCGCCAGCGTCGATCCACGCGCCGAGATCGGCGACGGAAGCCGGGTGTGGATCAACGTACAGATCCGCGAAGACGCGAAAATCGGCCGCGGCTGTATCCTGTCAAAGGACGTCTATATCGATCACGGCGTGACGATCGGCGACGGCTGCAAGGTGCAGAATTCGGTGTCAGTTTATAAC
>JALYTP010000342.1 GCA_030854225.1 Pseudomonadota bacterium | reverse complement strand
CGATGGTGTTGCGCGATCGGTGGCAGGCGTTCGACATCGCCTCGGTCGCGGTGCTTTCTTTCGTGCTGTACAAGGGCGCGCGCGACCCCGCGCTCGAATATTCGCGCAACCTGCTGCTTTCCGCGCTGTTCCTGCTCGCAGTATTCCTGCTGTTGCCGCGGGTGGTGTTCGGATCGGCCTATGCCGATATGCGTCTCGCGCCGTTCATGCTGGCCCTCGCGGTGATCGCGGTGCGGCCCAAGCCGGGCCTGTCGATCCGCCATGCCGCGACGCTGGCGGCGGTCGGCTTCGCGTTCTTCCTCGTGCGGATCGGCGGCACGACGGCAAGCTATTATTATTACGACCAGACCGTCACCCAGACGCTGCGCGCGCTCGATCATATTCCGCAAGGCGCAAGGCTGGTCAGCTTCGTGGGGCGGCGTTGCCCCGATACGTGGGGTTATTCGCGGCTCGAACATATTCCCGGCCTCGCGCTCGAGCGCAAGGAGGCATATTCGAACGATCAATGGTCGATGCCTGGTGCGCAGCTGCTCACCGCGCACTACGCCATGGCGGGGCATTTCGCGCACGATCCATCGCAGATCGTGACCGACGAATGGTGTCGCGGGGAATGGTGGTGGCCGATCACTACCTCACTCTCGCGCCTGCCGCGCGACGCTTTCGATTATGTCTGGCTGATCCACCCGCCAGCCTATCCGGCGAAATATAATGCCGGCCTGGTCGAGATCTGGCATGACGGCCCCAATCGGCTGTACCGCATCGACCACGCGAAACGCGGCCCGGACGTGCCGGATGCCGAGATCATGCCGCCGTGGTATCACCCTCGCCCTGCCGGAACGGAGTCAGCGTCGCCAGGAACGCCTGGTCTGATTCCACCGACGCCCGCTCGCGCACCAGATAATCGGCGATAGCGCGGCGAAAGCCCGCATCGGGAATATAGTGCGCCGACCAGGTCGCGACGGGTTCGTATCCGCGCGCCAGCTTGTGCTCGCCCTGCGCGCCGGCCTCGACCGTCGCCAATTGTCGCGCGATTGCCGCATCGATCGCCTGGTAATAGCATAATTCGAAGTGCAGGAAGGGCACCTCTTCAGTGCATCCCCAATACCGGCCATAGAGCGCATCCGCGCCGATCATATTCAGCGCGCCCGCAATGGGTTTGCCGGCGCGGTCGGCGAAGATCAGCAACACACGGCCGGCCATTTCTTCGCCCAGCATCGAGAAGAACGCGCGGGTGAGGTAGGGTTGCCCCCATTTGCGCGCGCCGGTATCCTGATAGAACATCCAGAAGGCGTCCCAGTCGGCCTCGGTGATCTCGGCGCCAGTGACGTGGCGGACCGTCAGGCCCTCGATAGCGGCGGCACGCTCCTTGCGGATCGCCTTGCGCTTGCGGCTCGACAGCGCGGCGAGGAAATCGTCGAACGTCGCATAACCGCGGTTGCGCCAGTGGAATTGCGTCCCCTCACGCATCAGCCAGCCCGCCGCCTCGAACAGCGGCACCTGATCTGGCGACACGAACGTCGCGTGCGCCGAAGATAATGTGTGCTGATCGGTCACCGCCTCGATCGCCGCGATCAGCGCGGGCGCCGCCGCCGGATCGCGCACCAGCAGGCGCGGCCCCGGCACCGGGGTGAAAGGCACCGCGACCTGCAATTTGGGATAATAGCGCCCGCCGGCGCGCTCCCACGCATCGGCCCAGGCATGGTCGAAGACATATTCGCCCTGGCTATGGCTCTTGGCGTAAGCCGGGGCGATGGCCGCCGGCACACCGTCCGCGCCGTCGATGATGATCGGGAGCGGTTGCCAGCCGCTTGCAGCGGTCGCGCTGCCCGATCGCTCCAGGATCGAGAGGAAGGCGTGGCTGAGAAACGGATTGTCGCTGCCCGCGCACGCATCCCACTGCGCGGACGGAATGGCGCAGACGCCGTCGGCGATGCGGGCGGTGACGGCGTTGCTCACGCCCCCAAGCTAAGGCGTCGGCACGGGCTTTCCAACCGGCGCGTGCCCTTCCGCCGGCACAAATGCCCGGCAGACGAGCAGCAGCAGGAACGGCGTGGCGAATTCGCGGTGCCGCTCGCCGAATTCGAACCACATCCCGAACAGCAACCACTGCGCGATGCACGCCGCGACGATCAGCACCAGCGTGCGCGTGCCGGGCAAACGCGCGGCGAGCGTAGCGCCGCTAAGCATCGCCAGGTGCAGCCCCTGCGCCAAGGGCCATAACCGCGCCGCGATGCCGAGCGCGAGCGGCGGGCGCATCGCCTCCAGTCGCGCTACCCCGAACACCCCGATCGCGCCCGCGTGTAGCAGCTTGGCGATCGTCAGATGAACGAACGCAGCCGGATTTGCCTTGATCCACGCCACCGCGATCGCGCCGATCTGCCTGCCATATGCCAGCTCGGGCGTGCCGTGCAGCGCGGGCGGCGGCGGCTCCCAATTGCCCGTCGCATGGGGATTGTTGCCGATCCACAGGCTCGCATCGCCGGCGCTGGTCAGCGGCACGAACGCGCCGAACACCAGCGCGTTACGCACCCACC
>JALYTP010000341.1 GCA_030854225.1 Pseudomonadota bacterium | reverse complement strand
GCGCGGCAATACGCGGTGCTCCCGGCGGGGCCTTGTCGGCGCCGCGTTCGAGATGCCGCGCGCCCCGCGCCAGCGTGTTGAGCACCTTGGAGCGGTACACCAGATCGCCCGACGAGAGGATCAGCGGCGCGTGCGCGGTCCAGAACAGGATGCGCCGGCCCCACAGATCGGCGCGCCAGGCCGGCTCGCTCACCGTGTCGGCGTGGCTGGCAAGCCATTGGCGCATCAGCGCCTCGGCGACCGCGGCGCCCTGCGCGCGGGTCGTGACGGTCGACAGATCGCGCAGCCAGGCGAAGCTGTGCAGATACGCCCCGAAACGCGCCGAGAAATCGGGTTTTGAAAGATCGAGCGTCGCGATCTCGCGCTGCTCGCCGCAGCAGGACAGGCGCCCGCCGAGCAGCGCCTGACCACGCGCGACGTCGCCTACGAAGGGATCGTCCGGCACCGCGATCAGCTTGAGCGGATGCCGCCCGCGCAGCCGCAGCGCGTGGAGCGGCGTGCGCCAGGTCAGCCGGTTGAAGCGTTCGGACAGCCGCTCGGCGAGCGACAGCCCCGTGTCGCCCCCGATCCGGACCAGTCGCTTGCCTTCGTCGATGCCGTCGGCACCCGCATCGCCCGCAGCGTCGTTCACGCGCCGCGCAGCGCCCTGATGTTGGCTGCATAGGCATCGGGCCCGCCCCGGAAGGTGGCGGTGCCCGCGACCAGCGCGTCGGCACCCGCGTCGATCGCGATCCGCGCAGTCTCGGGGTCGATCCCGCCATCGACCTCGAGATCGATGCGCAGCCCGGCCTTATCGATCATCGTGCGGATCGCGGCGATCTTGCGCGCCGCCCCGGGAATGAATTTCTGACCGCCGAAACCGGGGTTGACGCTCATCACCAGCACCAGATCGGCCTGCTCAAGCAGATAGTCGAGCGCCTTGGCCGGGGTCTGCGGGGTCAGCACCACCCCCGCGCGCTTCCCCAGCGACCTTATATGCTGGAGGCTGCGGTGCGTGTGCGGGCCGGCCTCGACATGCACGCTGATCGTATCGGCGCCCGCTTCGGCGAAGGCATCGAGATAGAGATCGACCGGCGCGATCATCAGATGCACGTCGAGCGGCTTGGCGGTGTGCGGGCGGATCGCCTTCACCACTTGCGGGCCGATCGTGATGTTGGGAACGAAATGCCCGTCCATCACATCGACATGGATCCAGTCCGCCCCCGCCGCATCGATCGCGCGCACCTCCTCGCCCAGCTTGGCGAAATCGGCGGAGAGGATCGAGGGCGCGATGCGGACGGGTTGCTGCATGGCGGCAAGCCTTACGGCGCACCCCGTCGCTGGGCAAGGTTCAGGCGCGGCGCATCCGGGCGATGAAGAAACCATCGCACCCGTCGGGCGCGACCATGCCCGGCAGCGTGCGGACCCAGCCGCGCGGGTGCGGCACGATCCCGGCGGGCAGCAGGGCGGTATCGACCGGATCGAGCGCGAAATCGGGATGTGCGGCGAGAAACGGATCGATCTGCGCCTCGCCCTCTGCCGGTTCGAGCGAGCAAGTGGCGTAGACCAGTACGCCGCCCGGTTTCACCCACGCCGCCGTCCGCGCGAGCAATGTCGCCTGAAGGGCGGCCATCTCGGCGATTTGCGACGGGCGCACGCGGTGGATCACGTCAGGGTGGCGGCGGAAGATGCCGGTCGCGGTGCACGGCGCGTCGAGCAGCACCGCGTCGGCGGGTGCCGGAGGTTGCCAGCCGAGCAGATCGGCCGTCACGATTTTCGCGGTGAGGCCGGTGCGCGCAAGGTTGTCGCCAAGTCGCGCCAGACGACTTTGCGACGCATCTACCGCGGTCACGCGCCATCCCGCGCTCGCCAGTTGCATCGTCTTGCCGCCGGGCGCGGCGCACAGATCGAGTGTGGTGCCGTTTCCGCTGCCGATCAACCGCGCGGGCAATGACGCAGCGAGATCCTGCACCCACCAACGCCCTTCCGCGAACCCCGGCAGTTCGATCACCGACGACGATGCCAGCCGCACATGGCCGGGCAGTAGCGAGAGGCCGCCGAGTTGTTCGACGAACGTCGCTGTCTCGGATGGATCGGCCAATGTCAGGTCGAGCGGCGGGGGGACGGCGATCGCGGCCGCGGCATCGGCCACCATCTGCTCCCCCCATGCCGCCGCCCAGCGCAGCGCCACCGGATCGGGCAGCGTCGGCAATTCGGGTAGCGCCGCCTCCTGCCGCATCAACGTCCCGAACACACCGTGGACGAGTTTTCGCGGGCCGCCATCGACCAGCGGCAGCACCGTCGAGATCGCGGCATGCGGCGGCGTGCCGAGCGACAGCGCCTGCACCAAAGCGATGCGCAGCGCAAAACGCGCCTTGGCGTCATCGGGCAGCCGAGTCTTGGTCGCCGAGTCGATCAGCGCATCGAGATCGGGGAGGCGGCGCAGCACTTCGGCGGCGATCGCGTGGGCGAGTGCGCGGTCGTCGCTGCGCTCGATCCCGGCGGTCGCGCGGCCGATCGCAGCTTCGAGCGGAAGGCCCTGGCGTAGCACTGCGT
>JALYTP010000046.1 GCA_030854225.1 Pseudomonadota bacterium | reverse complement strand
CTTGAACGTGGCGTCGCGCGGGCGCAGCGTCGATCCGGTCAGCGTCAGGCGTCGGCGCATGATCTCGAAGATCGGGATCGTCGCTATCGTCCCGCCCTGCACCGCGATCGACACGTGCCGCCCGTCATCGACCAGGCATTGCAGGTTGCGCGGCACGTAATCTCCCCCGACCATGTCGAGAACCACGGCACAACCCCTGCCGGCGGTGATCGCCTTCACCTCGGCGACGAAATCCTGCGTCTTGTAGTTGATCGCGCGATCCGCGCCGAGCTTCATCGCTGCCGCGCATTTCTCGTCCGATCCGGCGGTGACGATGATCGTCAATCCGAACACCTTGGCCAGCGCGATCGCCATCGTGCCGATACCCGAGGTGCCGCCGTGGACCAGGACGGTATCGCCGTCCGCCGCAAAGCCGCGCTCGAACAGGTTGGTCCACACGGTGAACAACGTCTCGGGCATCGCGCCGGCCTCGACCATCGTCAGCGCGCGCGGCACCGGCAGGCACTGCCCGGCGGGCGCGACGGCATATTCGGCATAGCCGCCACCGGCAAGCAGCGCGCAGACCTGCTGACCGAGCAACTCACGCGCCACGCCGTGGCCTAGCGCGACGATCTCCCCCGCCACCTCCAGCCCCGGAATCGACGGCGCGCCCGGCGGTGGTGGATAGCCGCCCTTGCGTTGGAGCACGTCGGGCCGGTTCACCCCCGCCGCCGCAACACGGATCAGCACCTCGCCGGTGCCGGGTGACGGCACCGGGCGCTCGACGAGTTGCAACACCTGGGGGCCGCCTGGCGCCGCCGGGTCGATCGCCTTCATCGTCGCTGGAATGCCGCTCATCGTCCCCCACGTCTTCGAAGCAGGCCCCCGAAAGCCGCGCGTCCTTATTGACTTCGCGAAAGGGCCGGTCAACGTTCGTGCCATGGACGCGGACGAAGCCCTGTCGCGCAAACCCAATCCGCTCGCCGATCTCGGCAAGCAGGACCTCGATCCGCTGTCGGTGGCCGAACTCGACGAACGCATCGCGACGCTCGTCGCGGAGATCGAGCGGGTGGAAACACATAAGCGACGCGCCGTTAACCATCGCGCAATCGCCGACGAGTTATTCAAGCGATGAGCACAGGCGCTCCGGATCGCCGTTTCGGCCGGGGTTTTTGTCAAGTGCTTGATGCGGGCGGTCTGCCTTCCGACATATCAGGAAAGGGGTCGCCGCGTATCGCGGTGGCTCGCATGGAGTGATGTTGTAATGCCCTCTTTTGCTTCCGCGCTCGAAACCACGCTACACAAGGCGCTCGAAGCCGCCTCGTCGCGGCGCCACGAATATGCGACCCTGGAGCATCTGCTGCTCGCGCTGATCGACGACGAGCATGCGTCGAAGGTGATGGAGGCGTGCGGCGTCGATACCGACGACCTGAAGACCACCGTCGCGCATTATCTCGATACCGAACTGGAGGCGCTGAAGGTCGATGCCGCGACCGATCCGTCGCCGACCAGCGGGTTCCAGCGCGTCGTCCAGCGCGCGATCCTCCACGTCCAGTCCTCGGGCCGCGACGAGGTGACGGGCGGCAACGTGCTCGTCGCCCTGTTCAGCGAGCGCGAGAGCTATGCGGTCTATTTCCTCCAGCAGCAGGACATGAGCCGGCTCGACGCGGTCAGCTTCATTTCGCACGGCGTCGGCAAGGGCGGCACGCCCGCCGAGGCCGCGACGCCGAAGGGCGCGGAGGAGAAGGAAGAAAAGAAGGGTGACAAGAAGGGCGAGAGCGCGCTCAAGCAGTTCACCGTCGATCTCAACGAGAAGGCAAAGGCCGGCAAGGTCGATCCGCTGATCGGACGATCGGCCGAGGTCGACCGGACGGTGCAGATCCTGTGCCGCCGCTCGAAGAACAACCCGCTCTATGTCGGCGATCCCGGTGTGGGCAAGACGGCGATTGCCGAGGGGTTGGCGCGCAAGATCATCGAGGGCGACGTGCCCGAGGTGCTGCTGCCCGCCGTCATCTATTCGCTCGACATGGGCGCGCTGCTCGCCGGCACGCGCTATCGCGGCGATTTCGAGGAACGGCTGAAGGCGGTCGTCAACGAACTCGAAAAGCTGCCCGACGCGATCCTGTTCATCGACGAAATCCACACCGTGATCGGCGCCGGCGCGACCTCGGGCGGCGCGATGGATGCATCGAACCTGCTCAAGCCCGCTTTGTCGGGCGGTCTGATCCGCTGCATCGGCTCGACCACCTACAAAGAATTCCGCAACCATTTCGAAAAGGACCGCGCGCTGCTCCGGCGATTCCAGAAGATCGACGTCAACGAACCGACGATCGAGGATACGGTGAAGATTCTCGCCGGCCTGCGCTCGGCGTTCGAGGATCATCACAAGGTCAAGTACACCTCCGACGCGATCAAATCGGCGGTCGAGCTGTCGGCGCGCTACATCAACGATCGCAAGCTGCCCGACAAGGCGATCGACGTGATCGACGAGGTCGGCGCGATGCAGATGCTGGTGCCCCCGTCACGACGCAAGAAGACCATCACCACGCGCGAGATCGAGGCGGTGATCGCGACGATGGCGCGCATCCCGCCCAAATCGGTTTCGGCCGACGATACCGCCGCGCTCGCGACGCTCGAGACCGATCTCAAGCGTGTCGTGTTCGGGCAGAATGCCGCGATCGAGAAACTCGCCTCGGCGATCAAGCTGTCGCGGGCAGGACTGCGCGATCCCGAAAAGCCGATCGGCAATTACCTGTTCACCGGCCCGACCGGTGTCGGCAAGACCGAGGTCGCGCGTCAACTCGCGTCGATCATGGGTATCCCGCTCCAGCGTTTCGACATGTCCGAATATATGGAGCGTCATTCGGTCAGCCGGCTGATTGGCGCGCCCCCCGGCTATGTCGGGTTCGACCAGGGCGGGCTGCTCACCGACGCGGTCGATCAGCAGCCGCACTGCGTGCTGTTGCTCGACGAAATCGAGAAGGCGCATCCCGATCTGTTCAACATCCTGCTCCAGGTCATGGATCACGGGCGGTTGACCGACCAGCACGGCAAGACGGTCGATTTCCGCAACGTCATCCTGATCATGACGACTAATGCGGGCGCGAGCGACATGGCGCGCGAGACGGTCGGCTTCGGCAACCTGACGCGCGAGGGAGAGGACGAGCAGGCAGTGCAGAAGATGTTCACGCCGGAATTCCGCAACCGGCTCGATGCGATCGTGCCGTTCGGCTATCTGCCGCCCGAGGTCGTCGCGCGGGTGGTGGACAAGTTCATCCTCGAACTCGAGCTGCAACTGGCCGACCGCAACGTCCACATCAACCTGGATGAAGACAGCCGCAAATGGCTGACCGACAAGGGTTATGACAAGCTGTACGGAGCGCGGCCGATGGGCCGCCTGATCCAGGAGAAGATCAAGCAGCCGCTCGCCGAGGAATTGCTGTTCGGCAAGCTGGTGCACGGCGGCGAGGTGACGGTGAAGATGAAAGACGGCGCGCTATCCTTCGCGATCGAACCGGCGCCGCCCAAGAAGCCCAAGAAGAAGGGCGGCAAGCCGGAAAAGGTCGCCGCAAAGTAACGGGCGTCAAACGGGCCCGACGCTCCCTGGACTGACGGGCGCCCCGCACGACGCCCGTTAAATCGCGCTATCCTTTACCTTATGTTCGCCATCCCGCGCCTATGACGCGCGGATGGCCCGTATGCTCGTCTGCCGGATATTGCTGTTGCTCGGATGGACGATCGCGCTGGGCACGATCGCGAGCCCGGCGGCGGCGCAAGCCGGTTTCGTCGGGCAGGCCGTGCCGGTCTGCGTCACACGCGCCGCGCCGGGGATCGACGACGCCGCCGCGCTGGCGGGGCGGGGGGTGTTCACCTGCGGCGATCATCAAGTCGCGCTGGGCGCGGGCGATTTCTGGGCGCGATCGGGTGCGATGTCGGTGACTGGCGCGGTGCGGATTCGCATCGCGAGCCTGTGGCAGGACCGCGTCACGCTCTATGCGCGCTACGCCGACGGGCACGTCCTGCGCAGGACGATCGACGGGCATGGCGCATCGCGTGATATCCAGCTCGGCGCGATCATCGAACAACCTTTGGCGGCGCGCGCCGCACCGCTTGTGCGTCTGGCGTGGCATGTCGAGAGCGCCGCGAACCTGCGCGGCATCCTGGCCGGGGCGCGGATCGCGCGCGCGGCGGACAGTGACCGCTCCAACCTACTGATGGCGGCGCTTTATGCCGCGTTCGGCGGGCTGGCCTTTGCGCTGCTGGTCTATAATCTCGCCTTATGGGCGGCGCTGCGTCACCGGTTCCAGCTCGCTTATTGCGCGATGCTCGCCGCGTTGCTCCTCTATGCCTTTTCGTCGTCCGGCGCGCTGGCCTGGGTTTGGCCCGCCATCGCCAATAACGATCGGTTGCGGATCAACTATGTCTCGCTCGCCGGGGCCAGCATCGCCGCCATGCTGTTTGCGCGCAGCTTTTTCGAGGCGCGGGTGTTCGATCGCGGGCTGTCCCGCCTGATCACGGCGGTCTGTACAGCCTTGGGCGGCATCGCGATCACCTTCGCGCTGGCCGCGCCGTGGCAGATCAAGTTGCTCGATCACCTCTATTCCTATGCCTTTGCCGCGCAGATCGCGGTCGTCGCGCCGATCCTGTGGCGCGGCTGGCGCGCGCGCAGCGGCTATCTCTGGCTGTTCGCGTTCGGCTGGGCGGCGCCGATCGCACTCGCCGCCGTTCGCGTGGTCAGCGCGCTGCACATCGTCGGCTGGACGTTCTGGATCGACAATTCGACGCTCGCGACGATGGGGCTGGAGGCACTGCTGTCGAGTCTGGCCATCGCCTATCGCATCAAGCTGCTCAGCCGCGAGCGTGACGAGGCGCGCGAGCAAGAGATCGCCGCGCGGATGCTCGCCGATGTCGATCCGCTGACCGGGCTGCTCAACCGCCGCGCCTTCCTCGATCGCGCGATCGGGCGAGGCGGTGAGCACACGCTGCTGATCGCCGATATCGACCATTTCAAGAAGGTCAACGACACGATCGGGCATGACGGCGGCGACGAAGTGCTGCGGCTGTTCGCGCGCGCGCTGCGTCAATCGGTGCCGGGCGACGGGCTGGTCGCGCGCATGGGCGGCGAGGAATTCGCCATCCTGATCGGCGCGGCGCGCGTGATCGAGGGGCACGAGGTGCTCGCCCGATTGCGCGCCACCCGCATGCCGTTCGACCTGACGGTGACCGCCAGCATCGGCAGCTGCACCGGGCCGATCGCCAACGATCAGGACTGGAAGGCGCTGTATCGCGGAGCCGATCGCGCGTTGTTCGACGCCAAGGCCGCCGGCCGCGACCGCTTTCGCCGCCGCGCGAATGACCGCGCCGTCGCCTGACCGCGTGCTTGCCGCGACGCGCCGCGTCGTTTACCATTCAGCCTTCGGGAAGGGAGCGCCGATGCGCCATCGTCGTTGGGGCCTGGTTCTGGGCGCGGCCGTGTTGCTGGCGCTCGCCGTGCGGCACCCATCGGCCGACATCCGCATCCTGACCCACGATTCGACCGATCGATCACCGCACCGCATCCAGGCCGCGGTCGATCTCGGCGTGCTCGCGGTGTCGGTGCTCGTTACCTGGACGGCGAAACGCATCGCCTGATTGCGCACGGCCAACGCGCTGCTTACATCTATGTCAATGAGCGATTCCGAACGCGTCTGGGCCACCGCCTATCGTCACCCGGTTGCATGGGACACACCGTTCTCGCCGCTGTCGCTGCCCGCTCTGTTCGACCGCGAGGCTCGCCGGGCGGGTGACGCGCCGCTGATCGACTTTCTCGGTCGCCGCTATAGCTATGCCGAAACACGGGACGGCGCCAATCGCGTCGCCGCCGGGCTTGCCGCGATGGGCTATGGCAAGGGCGACCGGATCGGGTTGTTCCTGCCCAACGTGCCGCATTACGTCGCGGCCTATTACGGTATCCTCAAACTTGGCGCGATCGCGGTGAATTTCTCGCCGCTCTATACCCCCGCCGAACTCGCGCATCAGGTAGAGGATTCGGGCACAAGGCTGCTGTTCACCCTGTCGGCAAGCGCGCTGTTGCCGACCGCGCTCAAGGTGCTCGCCGAAAGCAGTATCGAGCGGCTGATCGTGGGATCGGTCGCGGGCGCGCTGCCCCCTACCAAATCGATGTTCTACCGCCTGTTCCGGCGCCGCGAAGTCAGCGCGCGACCCGATGATCCGCGCACCACCGCCTTTTCCGCGCTGATCGCCAATGACGGCGTATTCACAACCCCCGCGATCGATCCGACAAGCGACGTCGCGCTGATCCAATATACCGGCGGCACCACCGACACGCCCAAGGGGGCGATGCTGACGCACCAGAACCTCACCGCCAACGCCCGCCAGGTGATGGCGATCGATCCGCATCCCGGCCTGCCCGACCGCATCCTGGGCGTGCTGCCGTTGTTCCACGTCTTCGCCAACACCTGCGTGCTCAACCGCACCGTCAGCAATGGCGGGTGCATCGTGATGTTGCCGCGGTTCGATGCCGGGCAGGTGCTCGCCGCGATCGCGCGGACCAAGGCCACCGCGCTACCCGGCGTGCCGACGATGTACCAGGCGCTGCTCGACCATCCCAAGATCGGCGCGACCGATTTCTCGAGCCTGCGGGTGTGTATCTCGGGCGGCGCACCGCTGTCGGCCGAATTGAAGACCCGGTTCGAGGCAGCGACCGGCGCCACGCTGGTCGAAGGGTACGGCCTCTCGGAAAGCTCGGGCGTGGTCGCCGCCAACCCCTACGAGGCCGAGGGCAAGCCGGGCACGATCGGCCAGCCGATCCCCGCCACGCGCGTGCGACTGGTCGACAAGGCCGATCCGTCGCGAGCCACGCCGGCAGGCGAGCCGGGCGAGATTGTCGTCGCCGGGCCGCAGATCATGCTCGGCTACTGGAACCGCCTCGACGCCGATGCCGAAGTGTTCGTGCGCGGTGCCGACGGCACACGCTGGCTGCGCACCGGCGATGTGGGGACGATCGATGCGGACGGCTTCATCCGCATCGTCGACCGGCTGAAGGACATGATCGCGGTCAGCGGCTTCAAGGTCTTCCCGAGCCAGATCGAGGCGGTGCTGTACCGCCATCCCGCCGTGCGCGAGGCGTTGGTGATCGGCCTGCCCGACGCCTATCGCGGCGAGCACCCACGCGCCTATGTCACGCTCAATCCCGGTGCCGAGGCGACCGATGCAGCGCTGACCGCGTGGTTGAACCCGCAACTCGGCCGCCACGAACGCGTCGACCGGGTGGTCGTGCGCGACAGCCTGCCCAAGACGATGATCGGCAAACTGAGCCGCAAGGATCTGATCGCGGAGGTGCTGGTGACGGACGACGGGCCGGTACGCGAGGGTTGACGCGACGGGCGGTCGCCGCGCATCGACGGGCGTTCAACGGCGTGGCGGAGCGCAGCATGACCAGATCGTTTCGAATCGCGTCCCTGTCGGTATTCTTTTCGGCATTTGCCGGCGCGCTCGTCACACTGACCGCACCGACATCGGCCGAAGCACCGCCATCGCCCTCGAGGCTGGCAGGCTGGCGCGCCGATCTCGCGCTGTTCGCCGATCAATTGCCAAAACGCCACGCCAATGCCTTCCACTTCACTTCGCGCGCGCGGTTCGAGCGCGAGATCACCGACCTGGACAAGGCGCTGCCCATGCTGAGCGCGGATGCCTTCTGGGTCGGGCTGGCGCGGATCGAGGCCAGCATCGGCGACGGCCATACCTTCATGCGGATGCCCGCAGACGCGCCGATGTTCGGCATCGCGTTCGAGCGGTTCGGGTCGGATTACCGTGTCGTCGCCATTGCGCCGGACGTGACGGACACAGCGCCGCTGGGCGCGCGGCTCGTTGCAATCGGCGGCGTCCCGCTGGGACGGATCGAGCCCAAGATCATGGCGCTGAGCCCGGCCGACGAAACGGATGCGCTGCGCCAGGCACGCGCGCAGGAATTGCTCGACAGCGGCGTGGTGCTGCACGGGCTGGGCCTCATCCCCGACGACCACGCCGCGCGCTATACCTTCGCCGACGATCGCGGGCGCACCTTCTCGCGCGACTTGCAGGCCGAGCCCCTGCCGCCGCGCCCGACGTGGAAAAGCGTCGTCCACAATCCACCGCTGTCGCAGCGCAGCGCGAGCGAGAGTTTGTGGTGCACCACCGCCGCGCCGGCGACGGTCTATTGCAACTTCCGATCGTATAAGGATCTCGGCGAGCAGGCGAGCAAGGTGCTCACAGCACTCGATGCCGCGAAGGCACGACGTCTCGTGATCGACCTGCGCGACAATGGCGGTGGCAATTTCTGCGAGGGGCTGGACGATCTCGTGCTGCCGATCGCCAGGCGCCCGGCGATCAACCGCGATGGCGGGCTGTTCGTGCTGGTCGGGCCGCAGACCTTTTCCGCCGCCATGTCGAACGCCGCGCATTTCCGCCAGTTGACCCACGCGGTCCTCGTCGGGGCGCCGATCGGCGAAAAACCTGACAGCTATCAGGAAATCGACGGCCTGACGCTGCCGCATACCGGCTGGAC